>JBEIQK010000587.1:0-4238 GCA_040376505.1 Alphaproteobacteria bacterium
CGAGAGTGTATACCGCCGCGTGCAGGCCCAGCGCGCCGACGTGCTCGACAGCTCCTGGGGCCGCCCCGTCGCCAGAAAAAACAGATCCCCCAACCACCCACCCATCTGCAGCACCACCTCCGGCGCCACCCCAAAGGGCGGCCGCCGCCCCAAGCCCGCCGCCGCCATCCCCAACATCGTCGCCCAGGGCAGGTCCACCCCACCCAAAATGTACCGCTCCCCGCGCGCCCCGCGCTCGGCGGCGCCGATCATCCCGCGGGCCACGTCGCGTACGTCCACGAAGTTGTTCGCCCCCGGCGGCGCCAAAGGCAGCCGACCCTTGGCCAGGGCCACCAGGATGGCCCCCGAGCTCGGGCGCAGATCGTAGGGGCCGAGCATGTAGGTGGGATTCACCACCACGACATCCTGCCCCGCCGCGGCGGCCGCCATCGCGAGCCGCTCGCCATCGCGCTTGGTGAGGGAGTAGCCGTCGGCGAGGCCGTAGGGCTCGAAATTGTAGGGGGTCTCCTCGGTGACGAGCTCGCCACCCTCGGACACGCCGACGGCCGCCGCCGTGCTGCAGTGGACGAGGCGCCCAACCCCGGCGGCGCGGCAGGCGGCCAGCACATGGGCCACGCCCTCGACGTTGGCGGCGCGCAGGGCCGGGGTGGGCCAGGGGGGCAGGTCGACGGCGGCGGCGCAGTGAAAGACGAAGCGGGCGCCGCCGAAGGCCTGCGTGAGGACGGCCTCATCGGCGAGGTCGGCCTCGACCCACTCGAGGTCGGGCAGGTGGCGCAGGTGCGCGGTCTGGGAGCCGGCCCGCCGGGTGCAGCGCAGGGCGTAGCCGGCCTCGTGCAGGGCGACGGCGAGGTTGGCGCCGAGGAGGCCGCTCGCGCCCGTGACCACCGCGCGCGGGCGCTCCACCCTCAGTCGTTGCCCGTGAAGCGCAGGGCCATGCCGCGGTTGCCGACGGCCCAGACGCTGCCGTTGGAGGGGGCGTAGGCGAGGTGGTAGAGGTTGTTCTCGACGCCGGTGTTGCTGCGGGTCCAGGTGGCGCCGTCGTAGTGGGCCATGAAGCCGCCGCTGCCGGCCACCCACACATCGGTCTCGCTGATGGAGAGCACGCTCCACAGCGACAGCTCGGTGCCGAGGTCGACCGGGGTCCAGGTGGTGCCGTCGAAGTGCAGCAGGGTGCCCTTCTCGCCGCAGGCCCACATGTCGGCGTTCTTGGTGCCGCTGACCCCGTAGAGCTTCATGCGGGCCGACTCCTGGGTCACCGTCCAGACGCCATCGGCGTCTTTCTTGGCGTGAACGCCCTCTTCGCCGACCGCGAAGGCCACGGTGCCGTTGTACCAGACCCGGTTGAAGCGGGGGCCGCCCTCGATCTCCTGGTACTCCCAGGGCCCGTTCTTGTTGACGTAGACCCCACCCCAGCCCACCGCCATCAGGTCGGCCTGGGCCGGGCCGCTGACCGACTCCAGGTTGGCGGTGCCCACGTCGGAGAGCACCCAGGCCCCGGCGGTCCACACGCCGACGGTGCCGCCGTCGCCGACGGTGACGAGCTGGATGGCGTCATCGGCCCCAGCGCCCCAGATGGCGTTGAGATCGGCGCCGTCGGTGTCGATGGGCAGCTCGGTCCAGGCGCCCTCCTTGCGCTGCCAGGTCTCGCCCGTCTCGGTCGAGACGTAGAGCCCCGAGCCCGAGGCGTAGGCGCTGGTGAGCGTGAGCGCGGTCTCCAGGCGCACGTCCTGCCATTCGATGGGCCCGACGCCGCTGGAGGTGTCGGTGCCGCCGTCGCTCTCGCCGGCGCCGCCGGTGTCGTCGCCGCCCTTGGGCGCCTTGGGGGTGCTGCAGGCCAGAAGGACGAGGGCAGACAGGAGGGGCAGGGCTTGGGTCATGCGAGGAGGGCTCCAGCGGGCACCGGGGTCCCGCGCCGTCACTCAAGCGCGTCGGCGGCCCCCTGTCAAGCGCTCCGCGGGGTTCAGGCCGAAGTCGTCGGCGACGACGCGGTCGCGGCCGCCGCGCTTGGCGGCGTAGAGGCGCGCGTCTGCGAGGTTGAAGAGGTCGCCCGGATTTGCGAGGCCGGGCTCATTGGAGGCGGCGAGGCCGATCGAGACGGAGAGGGAGAAGGTGCCCGAGGGTGCTGTGAAGGCGAGGCTGGCCACGCTGCGGCGCACCCGCTCGCAGGCCACCCGGGCCAGCTCGATCGGCGTGTCTCGCTGCAGCAGCACGAATTCCTCGCCGCCGTAGCGCGCGGTGGTGTCTTCGACCCGGCAGCAGGAGGTGAGCAGCTCGGCCACCGCCTGGAGCACCCGATCGCCCATCGCGTGGCCGTGGGTGTCGTTCACCGTCTTGAAGTGGTCGAGATCGAGCACCGCCACCGAGAGGGGGCGCCGGTGGCGCTGGGCCCAGGCGTACTCCTCGTCGAGGCGATCGAGCAGGTGCCGCTTGTTGTAGAGGCGGGTGAGGCTGTCGCGCACCGCCGAGTCGTAGAGGTTGAGCCGCAGCGCCTCTTCGAGGGGGTGCTGGCAGGTGAACTTGAGCACCACCCCCACGGCGAGCTGGATCTGGTCGCCCTCTTGGAGCTCGACGCCCTCGGGGCCGATGCGCACGCCATTGACGCGGGTGCCGTTGGTGCTGCCCAGATCGTAGATCCGGCTCGGCGCGTCGGCGGCGCTGATGATCACGGCGTGGCGCCGGGAGACGTTGTCATCGCCGAGGCGCAGGTGGCCGGCGGCGGTGGCGCGGCCGATCTCCACGTTCCCTTCGGAGAGGCGCACCACGCGGCCGGCCTCCTTGCCGGCGAGGATGACCAGCGAGGGCAGGGAGCCCGGATCGACCTCAGCGGGGAGCAGGGGCGCCTCGTCCACCACGGTGTGCTCGTCGGTGGGGAATTCCGAGGGTGGATCGGCGATGGGGGCCTGCTCCCGCACCTTTCGGGCGAGCAGGTGGGCGCGGGCGATGCGGAACGGGCCGTTTTGCGACATGTCGCTCTCCGCGCGAGGCGGGCACAAGAGCTGGCTCAACCGCGGAGGGCCGAGCGGGCCGGCGCAGGAGACCTGCCCCGGCAAAGAGGGGAACGGATCTCGGCACAAGAGGTTTAGGCCGATGCAAAAACGACGAGCCAACCGCCTCCCCGCGCGGATCATGGACGATCCCGGCCGCGGGTGGAATCGCGGGGGGGGGTGTCAGTCGAGGGCGGCGATGCGCGACTGGGCTGCCTCGCGGTAGCCGGGCTCGACGGCCTCTTGCAGGGCCTGGCGGGCAAAACGCAGGGCCGCTGCCTTGTCGCCCCCCTGTTCGGCCAGGGTGGACAGCCCAAGCAAGGCCGGAAGCCGGGCCTCGGGGTCTTTGGGGAAGGCCGTGAGCAGGCCCTGCAGCTCGGCGGTGGCGCCGTCGCGGTCTCCGGTGGCGGCCAGCGCCCGGGCCCGAGCCTCGCTCAAGGTGGCCGACCAGGCCCCGCCCATGCCGCTGGCGCTGGCGCCGCGGAGCAGGGCCAGGGCCTCGGCGGCCTTCTCGGCCTCGATGAGCAGATCGCTGGCGCCGATGCGGGCCTGGAGCGCGACCTCGCGATCGGGGCTGCTGGCCAGGGCCTGGAGGCGGGCCCGCGCCTCGTCGGGGCGCTCCAAGGCCAGCAGGGCCTGGGCGGCCGAGAGGGAGACCCAGCCGCTCAGGCCGGGATCGCCCACCACGACGCGATCGTAGCGGGGGAGCGCCTCGGCGGGCTTGCCGAGGGCGAGCAGGGCGTCGCCCTGGCCGCGCAGGGCGCTGGCCAGCACCCCGGCGTCGCCAGCGGCATCGGCGCCCAACTCCTCGAAGAGATCGAGCGCGCCGGCGCCATCGCCGGCCTCCAGCGCGAGCCCGGCGCGGAGCTCCAGCCAGCGAATGCGGGCCTCGGCGTCGGGGGGTTGGATCGCGCCGAGCCGGCTGCGGGCCGCCGCGAGCTCGCCGTTGGCCTGGTCGAGCTCGGCCCGGGCCAGGGCGGCGAGGTAGGCGGCGTGCGGATCGTTGAGGGTTCGGGCGAGGCCGATGGCCTCATCCAGCGGGGCCACTGCCCCCTTGGCGTCGCCGATCTCGCGCAGGGCGCCGGCCAGCTCCAGGAGGATCGGCAGGCGGTCCTCGTCGGGGATCGGCAGGGCCGCGGCCCGCTTCAGGAGCGACACGGCCTCGTCGGGGCGGCCGGCGGCGAGGGCCCGGCCAGCGGCGTCCTGGAGCACCGGCCCGGCCAGATCGGGGCTCTCCACGGCGAGGGCGTCGCG
>JBEIQK010000069.1:0-14562 GCA_040376505.1 Alphaproteobacteria bacterium
CGAAGATCCAGTTCATGGCTCAGCCTTCGGGGGCGCGGAGGGAGAGGTAGAGGAGCAGCGCCCGGGCGAGGCGCTGGCGGGGGAGGGCAGGCAGGACGAGGGGCCCCAGGTCGACCGGCAGGATGCTCTGGCGGCCGCTGGGCGGCAGGGGCGGGTTGGGAAAGCGCTGGGGCGCCCAGGCCCGGGCCAGGGGGGCGGCCGGGTCGACGTCGATGGCGGCGGCGTAGAGCGTAAGCCGGTTCAGCTCGGTATCGTGGCTGTCGTGATCGAAGCGCGCCACGCCGGCGAGGGGCTCGGCGCCAAGCGAGATCAGGGCCAGCAGGCGGTCGCGCAGGCCGGCCTGGGCGCCGAGCAGGGTGAGGAAGGCCCCCAGGTCCGGGCCCTGCGCGATGACGTAGAGCCGGTCGGCCGGATCGACGAGGGCGGCCTCCAGGGGCTCGATGCCGGCTTCGGCCTGCCAACCCAGGGAGCGCAGGCCGAGCAGGGCCTCCTTCAGGGCCACCTCCAGCGCCGGGTCGCCGATCACGCAGAAGACGCGGTGCCGGTGGCTGCGGCCGAGCCCTTCCACCACGACGGGGGCCCAGTCGCAGAGGGCCGTCCAGTCGGACTGGGGGCCCAGGGTGGGGCGCGGATCATAGGCGGCGCCCAGCTTCTCGGGGTCCTCACACAGGGCGTCGAGGCTTTGGGGGCCCTGGTAGAGGCGGGCGAAGCGCGCGGCGACGTCGTTGAGGGCGGCGAGGTCCTCTTCGAGGGCCCGCTCTCCCTCCAGCGCGGGCGCGGGGATGGCGGCGGGATCGGGCTTGTTGAGCTTTCGCTCTGGGTCGCGGCCGGCCGGGTGGAAGGGCAGGGTGGCCCGCAGGCCGGCCTCCCAGGCGTCGACCCCTTCGCCTTTGGCCTCGAGCTCAGCGCGCAAGAGGTGCGCCAGCAGCGTCTTCCAGAGGCGCTCGTCGTCACGAGCGGGCGGCGTGGGCAGGGTCTTGTAGGCCGCCCAGAGGGCGAGGCCGGCGGCGGCCAGCTCGACGAGGGTGGTGCCGGTCATGGCGCGCGCTCCGGCCCCTGCTCGGCCCGCACGGCGAGGAGCAGGGCGGTGTGGAGCGCCAGCCACTCCCAGAAGGGCTTCTCGTTCAACGTGAACTCCACGAAGGACCAGGCAAAGTAACCAAAGAGCGTCGCCGGCATCGTCCAGGCCAGGATCTCCACCGGCGTGCCCCGCGTGCGGCGGATGAGCTCGCGGCTTTGGGCCACCACTGCGTACAGGAGCCAGGCGCAGAGGAGCAGCCCGGGCAGCCCATAGTGGGCGATGACCTCCCAGAAGATGCCGTGGGGGTAGTCGTAGAGCGACTGGGCCAGGTAGTTGTTGTAGGCCGGCAGCAGCTCTTCGTAGCCGCCCACCCCGATGCCGCGGCCCCAGGTGTCGGCGAACATCTGCAGGCAGGTGAGCCAGTTGAGCTGGCGGTAATTCTCGTTCAGGGCCACCTGACTGCCGATGCGCAGCAGGGCCTTGGCGCTGTCGCCGATGTTGAGCCCGATGCCGAGCGCGAAGATCACGGCGGTGCCCAGGCCAAAGCGCAGGCTCCACTTCCGCAGGGTGGCGTTGCCCATGGCGGCGAGGCCGGCGGCCAGCACGGTGGCGTAGGCGCTGCCGCGCGAGCCGCTCTTCAGCATCATGAAGAAGATGAGGCTGCCGGCGAAGAGGAGCAGGTAGCGCCGCCAGCGCACGCCCTCGGTGATCGCCATGCCAAAGGCGGTGGGCACGATGAAGAGCAGGTTCATGGCGAACCAGTTGGGCTGCTGGCCGAGGCCGGTCTCGCGCCCGCCGCCGCTGGCCGCCTTGAAGGTGACCGTGGTGACCTGAATGCCGAACAGATCCACAGCCAGCGTGAGCCCGCAGATGAGCAGGGCGGCGCCCACCCAGAACCACAACATCTGGCGCACCTGGGCCACCGTCTTCACAAAGGCCAGGATCACCAGCGTGTTGGCCAGCACCATCGCCATCGGCAGGATGTCGCTGATGCCCTCGCCCTTGTCGGGGCTCCAATACAGCGAGGCGGTGATCCACCCGGCCAGGGCCAGCCACGGGAGCTGCCAGGGCCAGTCCCGCCACAGGGGCACCCGCCGCGACAAGGCGTGGGCCACCAAGCCTAACAGGCAGAGAATCAGCGCCGGTTCAAAGGGCCCCACCCCGACCTTTCCCACCCGCAAGAACACGATGGCGCCGGTGGAGAGCAGCCGGGCGCCCAGCAGCAGACCCACCCCCAGCAAGGGCCGCTCGATGACCACGATCACCGCGGCGAGGCCGATCACCAGTGCAAAGCAGAGGCGGGCGTCGACCACGAAGAAGGCCATGCCCAGGATCTGCGCCAGCACGACCAAAGCGAAGAGGCGCGGCCCGCCAACCGACGCGGTCCGGCGCTCGATCTGCGCCCAGATCCCGGTGTCCTGTTCGGTGGCCACGCGGCTGCCTCGTGCGGGGGTTGGCGGCGGGGCGATCGGCCCCCGTGGATCTTCGTTGATCCGCTGCCGCAGCGTGGTACCGCTGAACGGGGGGGCCTGTCAAACCGCGGGGCGCCCGGCGGTGGGGGGGCGGCGAAGCAAATTTGTCCAAGGCGAGGGCCTCTGCCCCGGCCACCCTTGACAGCGCGGCCAAATCTTGAGACTATTCGTGCAGCCCCGTTGAGGGGCTGGCTGGTCGGGAAACCGACTCCGCCGTCGGGTCATTTTGCCCTGGGGTCGTCCCGGGGTTGGCCTGGCGGACGTGTTCGCAGCGTAGCTGCGCGGCACAACCCCAACTCCCGAGAGGAGACGCTCCCATGAACGCTCGCATCCTGATGGTCCTGGCCTCCCTGCTCTCCCTGTCCCTCGTCGCCTGCGGCGACAAGGAAGGCGACGACACCGCGGCCGAGATGGCCAACTGAGCTCTTCCCGCAAGGGAACTCAGGGGACCCCCGCATTGCGGGGGTCTTTTACTTTGGGCCTCGAACAACCCGAGGGATGCGCCGACGGTGCAGGCTCAGCGGCGGCGACGAACCGGCACGGGGACGGGCACCGGGATGGGCTGGGGCCCCGGGAGCAGCTCGTCGAGCCAGGCGCCAAAGCGCTCGGAGAGGTCCTGCACCTGCTCGCCGAAGGTCGGCTGGCGCGGCGAACGGCGGGGCGGCGGCGGTGCAGGCTTCTCTTGGGACACGGGGGTTTCCCTCCAAAGCAGGTGGGACAGCTTCCTCATTACCCAATACACACGGAATCGCCGGATGGCAGGGTAAGGATGGGGCCAGCGCCGAGGATTTCTGATGCGCCTTGAGCCAGGCTTGATCGCCGCGCTCCTTCTTTACATGGCCTTGGGCGTGTCCTCGGTCAAGGAGGTTGGAGTGGTTGGCGAGGTGGAGCTCGCTTGGGCGCTCCCCCAGCCGCCCCGGGTGCTTGTCACCCTCGACCCCGTCCAAAGCGCCGATGGCGCCGACCCAAACGGGCTTGGACATCGATGGGGCCCCCTGGTGGCCAGCCAGTCACGGCCCGTGGAACGCCTGGAGTTGGGGGGATGCAGCCTGCCCCTGGCGATCAACCAGCACACGGGCGGGCTCTCGGACTGGCCCTCCCGGCTGCTGCGGGCCGCCGGCCTGCCGCGCCGCGGGGTGATCGCCCTCCACGTTGGGCTGGGCGCGCTGATCCTCGCGGGGCTGTACCGCTTCGTTCGCGCCCAGTCCGGGCCCCTCGCCGCCACCGTCGCGGCGGGGGTGTTGGCCTCGGATTGGAGCTTCGTCTTTTACAAAAAGGTGCTCGGCGGCACCGAGCTGCTCCTCCAAGCGGCCTTGCTCCTCTGCCTCGTGGCGCTGTGGAGCCGGCGGTGGGGCAGCGGGCGCCAGGGGCTGCTGCTCTTCGCGCTTGGGGCCGGCCTGGGCTTGCAGGCCAAGCTCACCTTCGCCTTCGTGCTGGGGCCCCTGCTGCTCACGGCCCTGCTGCTCCGCGGCGACAAGCCGGCGATGCGGCCGCCCCTGCCGGAGCGTTGGGGGCGGGTGTTGGGCTTGCCCATCCTGCTGACGGCGCCGATCTGGGGGAGCCTCCTGCACCACGCCCTGGCCGTGCCGGCCTCACCGCACATCTGGAGCCACGACTTTGGTGCGGTGCAGCGGGCGCGGCTGCTGGCGGTGTTCTCGGGCGAAGGCGGGCCTGCCCGCGAGGGGCTCGGCAACCTGCTCGCCTGGGCGGTCGATCCCTTGCGCTTCTTCGAGGTGGCCTATGGCGTGGCCGGCGCGAGCCAGCCCTCGGTCTGGCGCGCGATCGGCCTGCTCGGCGTGGCCCTGGGGGCCGCCCTGGCCTGGCGTGATCGGCATCCGACGCCCCGCGACGCCCTGCTGCGCTTCGCCGGCCTCTGGCTCCTGCTCAGCCTTGGGCTGGTGGGGGGCGTGGCCCGCGATCTGCACCACCTCGCCCTGCTTGCGCCGCTCTTCGCGCTGGTGGCGGGGCTCAGCATCGAGGCCCTGGCCAGCCTGGGCACCGCCGCCCGCAGCCTGCCCCGGGCGCGCAACGCGCTGATCCTGGCGCTGCCGCTGGTGATCGGCGGCGTCTCGGCCCTGCGTGCCACCGACGGCGTGATCGCCCGGGTGCCGGTGCCCACCTTCACCGAGGGCGGCCAGGCTGCCTTGGTGGCCCTGCTGCGCGAAGCCGAGGTGGAGCGGCTCATCCTCGCCGACTACGAGGCGATGGGGGTCTTCGAGGAGCTCGCCCCCGACATCGCCGTGGAGCATGCCTGGGGGGCGGTGAGCCAGCAGGGGCGCGCGGCCTTGCCGGCCCTGCTGGAGCGGGCGGCAGGCGGCCACCTGCTCGTGCTGCGGGCCAGCGCCCCGATGGTCTACAATCTGGCGCCGCGTGCGGTCGATCTGGCCAAAGCCGCCACCCCCCTGGGCCTGGTGGTGGAGCCGGTCGGCGCCTTGCCCGGTCAGGTGGCCACGCTCTACGCGGTGAGCCGGGCCGGGCCCCCGCCCTGAGGGGGGTTGGGACTGTCTCCGGTTTGAGAACAGTCCCTCGATGCGGACCGGAGCTTGTGTTTGTAGGCGGTCCCCTTCACCGAGACGTAGGAAGCTCCCGAGCCCAACGACAAAGGGCCCCCCGAAGGAGGCCCCTGTCCTGCGCTTCGCCCTTCAGCGGGCAGCGACGGCCTGGTTGAGCTGCGCCGCGAGGCGGGCGGTCTCAGCCTGGAAGGAGGGCGACTGGGCCGGGTCGACCTTGCGCCGCACGGCGCCGTGGTAGTCGAGCGGATCGACGACCTTGCCACCCACCTCCACCTGGTAGTGCAGGTGCGCGGCGGTGGAGTGGCCGGTGTTGCCGATCAGGCCCACCACCTCACCCTTGGCCACCCGCTGGCCGGGCTGCACCTTGTTCTCGGAGAGGTGGAGGTACTTGGCGATGGCGCCGTCGTCGAACTGCACCTCAACGCAGTTGCCGTTGCCAGCCCAGTTCCAGTTGACCCGGGTGACGGTGCCGTTGCGCGGGCTGATGGTGGGCACGCCCACCGGCGCCTTGAAGTCCATGCCCTTGTGGGTGGGGCGGTCCTTCAAGAGGCTGGTGATCTGCTCGTACTGCTCCACCGGGGTGTCCTGCAGACGGAAGGGCACCTCGGTGCCGTCTTCCTTCCAGTAGGAGGGGTAGGTGTCGCCCGGCGCGGTCCACTGGTAGGCGGTGTAGACCTTGCCGTGCTTCTTCGAGTGCAGGCGAGCGGCGGAGATCACCAGGGTGCCCGCCGGGTCCTTGCCCCAGATGACCTCCACGCGGTCGCCGGCCAGCACGTCGCGGCGCAAGTCGAGGTCCCAAACGTAGAGGCGGGCGAAGACGGCGGCCAGCGCGTCGCCATCGGCGCCAACGGCGTTGCGGAAGGTGTTGGCCAGGGTCTGGCTGACCTCCGCGGTGGTGAGCTGCCAGCCAACCGGGATGGCCACCGGGGGAGCGGCCACCGGGGCGGGGGGCGCGGCGGCCACGGCGGGGGCGTTGGGGTCGACCGGCGCAGGCGCAGCCTCGGCGCCGCCGGCCTCGGCCACGGCGGCCTCTGCGGTGGGCGCCTCGGCGTCGCCGCCCTTGAGCACCATCACCACGTTGAGGAGGAGGGAGGCCCCCAGCAGGCCGTACAGGAGCCAGGGCTTGCCCAGGGGAGGGTTGAACTCGAAGGCCATGATGCGATCCTCTCGTGCGCGCGACCACCGGGGGCGGGCCACAGCGGGGGCCCTTGCGCAGGCCCCGGAGAATGTCTCGGAGGACCGTTCCTGTCAAGGTAATGGCTCGAAACAACTTCAAGGGTTGTTCGCGATGCGCGCCGATCGGCCTTCTCAGCGGGGATCCCCCTCCGCGGAGGATGGGGGGGGAACCGTCGATCCGGCATAGACCCGGTGGTGCAGGGAGCGCGGCGCCCCCACATCACGGGCCAGGGCAGGCACCAGCGGATCCTCGGCCAGGGCTCCGCTCAGGTGCAGGGTGTGGATGCCGATCGCCAGGGCGCGGCGGGCGGTCTCGGCGAGCAGCACGGCGCCAACCGGCAGATCGACGAGGTCGGGGTCGACCACCAGAGAGGCCAGCCGGGCCTCATCGAGGCGCCCGCGCCCCCAGAGCAGGCGGGCCCAGGCGAAGGGGAGCAGGCGACCGCTCGGCGGCAGCAACGGGCCGGTGTCGGGCACCGCCGCCGAGGCGCCAACCAGCTCCCCGTCGCGCTCCACGAAGAGGAAGAGCTCGTCGCGACCGGTGCGGGCGAGCTCGTGGGCCCAGGCCGACATGTCGCGGTGGGAGAGGGGCGGCCGGCCGAGGGGATGGGCGCGGCGCGCGCGGTTGAGCAGGGTGTGCCAGCTCACCAGCTCATCTTCAAAGCGGCCGGGGGCCATGGCGCGAACCTGCAGCCCGCCGCGCTCGCGGGCTCGGTCGGCGGTCGCCAGCAGGCGCACGGTGCGCGGATCTCCCCACTGCTGGCGCAAGCTCCAGCGCCAGGCGTGCAACTCCTGGTGGGGGTGCAGGCCCGCCTGCTCCAGCAGCGCCGCCTCGCCGGGCGGGCTGTAGGCCACCCCGACGAGGCGGGCCTCGGGCTCGCCGCTCACCAGCAGCCCGGCAGGCTGGTCGAGGGTGTAGGAGAGCGGGCCGGCCATCTGCGCGCAGCCCTGGCTGGCCAGGAAGCGGCGGGCCGCCCCCAGCAAGGCCGCCGACACCGCGGCGTCGCCGCCGCTCACCCAAAAGCCAAAGGCCCCCTGGCCGCTGGGCGCGTGGCGGTGCGCCAGGACACGCCCCTGGTCGCGGCCGTCGCGGCGGGCCACAAAGGCCGCCACGGCGCGATCGGTGAGCAGCTCGTTGCGCGCCGGATCGAGCTCAAAGTCCTGATCGCGCAGCAAGGGCCGGATCCAGGCGCTGGAGCAGCCGTAGGCCGCCGCCTCCACGGCGATGAAGCGCCGCCGATCGCCGCGGCGTCGGAGGTCCAGGGCCTCGATCTGCACGGCGGGGCGGGGCGGGGCGTCGGTCATGGGCGCCCCCTACCCTTGGGGCCTGCGGCGGCAATGGGGCGAGCCCACACAGGGCCGGCCGGGCGCTCAGGGGGCGTGCAGGCCCGCCTCGGCGAAGAGGGGCAGTTGGGACCGCTGCTCGGCGCCCGGGACATAGGGCCGCGGCGCCCGGGGGTGGGCCCGCCCTTCCAGCCAGCCCTGGATGAGCGACAGCATGAAGGCCCGGTCGGCCATGTCGCTCACATAGTCGAGGTGGGTGGTGTCTACGACATAGACGGGGGCGGCGTCGAAGCGGCTCCACAACGCGTAGTAGCGGTCGCGCAAGGAGTCGAGGTAATCGGCGGTGATCACCTGCTCGGCGGCGATGCCCCGGCGGGTGATGCGCGCCCGGATGACCTCGGTGGGGGCGTCGAGGAAGACGACGAAGTCGGGGCGGGGGATGGTGCCGGCCAGCAGTTGGGCGAACTTGTCGTACAGCTCCAGCTCTTCGCCGCGCAGGGTCTCTTCGGCGAAGAGGCGGTCCTTGGCGTAGAGGTAGTCCGAGACGATGAGCCCGTTGAAGAGGTCGGTCTGGACGAGGTTCTGCTGCTGGGCGAAGCGACTCGCCAGGTAGAACATCTGCGTGGGGAAGGCGTAGCGCTCGCGGTCGGCGTAAAAGGCGGCCAGGAAGGGGTTGTCATCCCAGGGTTCCAGCACGAGGCGGGCCCCCCATTCCCCTTCGAGGATGCGGCAGAGGCTGGTCTTTCCGACGCCGATCAGGCCTTCGATCACGATGAAGCGGGAGCGTCCCAGGGTCACGGTTGCCTCCGGCGGGCCGACCCTGGGGGCCGGTTGGGGTCGGGGGCTTAATCCGATCTCCCGCTTGGCAATGGCGATCGGGGGGGGCCCGGCGGGCAGCCGTTGACCGCGGCGGTGGCCTTGCCCACGGCGATGAAGCGAGCCCCATCCTCCACTTCAGGGTTCTGACAGGCGAATCCATCGGCGAGTCGGGCAGGCACCCAGGCCGTGAGGCCGCGCGCCGAGAAGCCCGCCTCCCAGGCCAGCACCACCGCGGTGGGCGGCGGCGATCGGCGGACGTCGCCGATGAAGAGGGTGAAGGCGTCGGCGCTGCTGCCATCGGGATCATGGCGGCGCCGGGGGCAGTAGAGCGCCAGATCCTGGTGGACCCCGCCGATCAGCGCTGGCTCGGGCTGGGCGCAGATCCAGGCGCCCACCTCGGCGTAGCCAAGGGCCCGGGGCCGCTCCTGCTGCAGGATCACGACGAGATCGGTCCAGCGCCCCAGACCGAGCAGGCCCACCCCGAGCCCGCACAGGCCCAGCCCGCGCCGCCAGCCGCCGCCCTGCACCGCGCTCAGCAGCGCCGGCACCAGCAGCGGGATCAGCAGGCTCACATGGCGCCGCTGCGACCAGATCACCAGCGCGGGCAGGGCCGCGGCGCCCAGGAGCAGGGCCATGCGCGGCCCGCCCACCCGCCAACCGCGCCCCGTCGTGGGCGCCACCAGCAGGGCCAGGCCCAGGGCCGCCCAAACCTCCCCGGCCAGCGAGAGGCTCCGCCGGGCGTGCCAGGCGAGCTGGCCGAGGCGATCTCCCGCCTCGACGAGCCCGAGGTAGGCGAGGCGATCGCCGCGGTGCAGCTCGTGGAGAAAGGGCAGCTCGTCGGGCCGGGTGGCGCGCAGGGCCGCCAACGCGCCGCCGGCCCGCTCGCTCCAGGGGGCCGACCCCAGGCCGCCGCCAAAGGGCAGGGGGCCGACGAGGGCCAGCAGCCCCAGGAGCCCCAACGGCCCCCAGCGCCGTCGCAGGCCCAGGACCAGGCCGGTGAGCAGCCCCAAGGGCAGCCCGTGCTCGCGCAGCAGCGGCAGGAGGCCCGCCAGCACTGCCGCCCCCCAGGCCGGCCGCGGCGCATCGTCATCGAGCAGCAGGGCCAACCCGAGCAGCGCAGCCCAGAGGAGCGCGTCGGGCTGCACCTGTTGGGCGAGGGTGAGCAGCTCGGGATGCACCATCACCAGCAGCGCGCCGAGCGCCGTCAGCCCGGGTGAGAGGCCCCAACGCCGACCCAGGAGGGCCACCAGCACGGGCACTGCGGCGGCGGCGAGGGTGGAGAACGCCCAGCCCGCCGGGACCGTCTCCACGCCAAGAGCACGCAGAAGGGTGATCAACGCCGGGTAGGCCGGCGGCACCAGGACCGGGTTGCCGGCGGCCAGATCGAGGGCGCTGCCACCCCAAAGCGCCGCGTCGGTGCCCATCGCGCCCCAGAGCCCGAGCCAGACCCGAAGGGCCAGCGGGAGGCCCAGGCCCAGGCCGAAGAGCGCCAGCGCCCAGCGAAGGGGCATCGCCTACTTGTTCTTCTTTTTCTTCTTCTTCTTGTCGTCGGTGCCCGCGTCGGCGTCGAGGTCCTCGTAGGAGGGGGTCGAGGTCGTCGTGGTGGCGGGCGTGCTGGTCGCCGTGGTGGTGGGCGTCGTCGTCGCCGTGGTGGTGGGCGTCGTCGAGGTGGTGGCGCCGTCTGCGGGTGTGGCGCGCGACTTCGGCGCCCGGGTGGTGGTGGCGGCCGGCTTGCTGGTGGAGCTGGCGGTGCTCTTGGCGCTGGTGGCGGCCTTGGCGGCCGGGGCGACCGGCGCCGAGGGCTCCTCCTTCTTGGGCTCCTCGGCGGCGGCCTCGCCTTCGGCGGGGGCGGCCGCTTCGGCGGCGGGGGTGGCGGTGTCGGCGGCGGCTTCGCCTTCGGCGGGGGCGGCCCCCTCGATCGGCACACCGGCCTTGGCCAGCTCAGCCTCGATCTCGGCCAACAGCTCGGGGCCGGCGACCTTGGTGACGTAGTAGTAGCCGCCACCGATGCTGACGCCGGTGCAGACAAAGAGGAGGGCGATGACGCCCCCACAACCGAGGAGAATCTTGCTGGTCTTGCTGGCCATGAGCGACCTCTGCGGGAAAGTCGGGGGCTAATCGAGCGGGCGGCGGAGCGGTAGGGTGCGGCGCACCGGCCATCCTGGCCTGGCGCGATACCCTCAACCCCGCATGCGGCGCCTTTAGCCCTCGTCGGCGTAGAGCCAGGCCGGAACGCCGGTGTACTCAAAGGTGACGCTGATGTTCTGGCAGGCGCCCGCGTCGTTGGGGGCGAGATCAGCGAGGTTGGGGAGCACGGCCTGCAGGGTGGCGGCCAGGGCGCCGTCGATGGCGGCGGTCTGGCTCAGCTCGATGAAGGGCTGGATGGGCGTCCCGCCGGCGAAGTAGCCGGTGTAGCTGCCGTCCTCTTGGAAGTCGATGTGAAAGCCGGCGTCAAAGGCGTAGAGGTCGAGCGCCACCTCAAAGACCTGGATCGGCAAAAAGAGCGACTCGATGCCGCGCACATCCAGCGTGCCGTCGACGATGCGCTGCTTGGACACGATGATCGGCGCCACCGAGGGGTCCTTGTCGAGGGTCTGCCCAGCCGAGACAAAGTCATCGGTGTCGAGCAGCGGCTGCCCCATTCCCCTGTGCAGCGTGAAGGTGACGTCGTCGTCATTCTCCAGGCTGTCGACCCCGCTCACCTCGAAGATGAGCAGCAGCTCGCCGGAGTTGATCGCCGCCTGGATGAGGCCATAGACCGCCACCGCTTCGGTGGCCTCCAAGGCCGGCAGCAGGCGGGCGAAGTTGTTGTCGATGCCGGTGGTGCCGTCGGGGGCGACCATGTCGGGGATGCCGCAGCCGGTCTCGTCGCCAAAGGCGGTGACCGCCCCATCGAGGTCAAAGCCGGCGGAGACCTCGCCTTGGGCGGTCTGTTCGCTGTGCGTGAAGGTGAGGGTACGCAGCAGCCCTGTGTAGGTGTCGCCGGTGACGGCGGTCTTCTCGGCGTCGCCGGTGTCTTCACCGCCCTTGCAGGCGAACAGTCCCAGCAGCAGCAGGCCGCTAGGCCTCGATATCAGAGAGCCCATCGGTCGCCTCCGCGTCTTCGGTGCCCCAGCTCGAGGCGTTGATGTCAAGCGAGCGCAGCACGCTCAAGATGACCTTGCTGGCGTTGTCGCCGCTGGCCGAGCGGTAGTGGGTGTCGGGCTTGAAGTAGCCGCAGGCCCCGCCGGCGATCACCAGCGGAAAGTCCTCCAGCGAGTGGGTTTGCCCGAGGCTGACATCGCTGGTGGCCAGAAATGCGCAATTGTCCAGGAGGGTCTTGTCGCCCTCGGGGATGGCGTCGAGGGCGGCGCAGAAGTAGGCGAATTCGTCCATGATCTGGGTGACGATCTCGTTGACCTCGTCCTGCTCGCCGCCCTCGTCGTGGGTGAGGTTGTGGTGGCCGTCGGAGATGCCCGGGTAGAGCACATTGGAGACCGGGTCGGAGACATAGTGGGCGAAGACCCGGGTCTGGTCACAGGCCAGGGCCATCACCAGGAGATCGGCGAAGGCCCGGCTGATCGCCGAGACCTGGGGCCGCCCGTCGATGTCCGGGTAGGACTCCAGCGGAGTGGAGGGCCGCAGGCAGGCGGCGAGGCTGGCCGGCGCCTCCTGCAAACGAGCGAGGCGCAGCTCCAACTCGCGGATGCCGTCCAGGTGCTGCTCCAGGCGCACCTTGTCGGCGGCGCCCACCTTCGCCTGCAAGGCGCCGATGTCGCCCATCACGCCGTCGAGCACGCTCTGGCGCAGCCCCAGGCGCGGATCGATGATGACCTCGTCGCCCGGCTCGTGAAAGGTGTCGCCGAAGAGGGCCTGGTAGAGGGTGAAGGGATTGACCTCGGGGTAGTTGCGGCTGTTGGGGCCGTTGTAGGACATCCCGCTGTTGTTCGAGGCGCCCGTGCGCAGGCTGCGGTAGAGCGTGTCGCCGCCGATGGCCTCGGCCACCACCTGATCGACGGTGGCGCTGGCGAAGGTGGTGTCGGAGCCCACCGCCAACACCGGCGAGCCGGTGAGGATGCCGGCCGCCCCCGAGGTGTGCGGATAGACATTGTCCACCCGGACGGTCATCCCGGAGACCACCGTGAGCTTGTGCTTGATGTCGATGAGCGGCGAGAGGGTCTCCGAGAGCGCCCACGCTTCGCCGGTGCCCGCGTTGGTGGGGTTCCAGCGGTCTGGGTAGGTGCCATTTCCCCAGTAAAACAGACCAAAGCGCTTGGGAAATGCGCTGTCACAGGCGGCGCGGGCCGAGCGGCTCCAGAAGAGCTCCAGCGGCGGCAGGGCCACGGCGACGGCGGCCCCGCGCAGGGCCCCGCGCAGGAAGCGGCGGCGAGACGCGTCAGTCATCAGAGACCTCCAGGGCGCCGGCGGTGCGGAAGGCGGTCGAGGTGGCGAGGGTGCGCAGCAGGTGGCTCATCCGGTGGTCTTTGCGGGCCAGCTCGCCGCTGAGCCAGTCCACATGGGCCTCTTCGCCGGACTCGGGGGCCCGACCCTCGGCGTAGCGAAAGAGCGTGCGGCTCAAACAGGGGCCCACGTTGTCGTGCTCGGCCAGGGCGCCGGCCAGCGTCCAGGCGTCGGAGAAGGGCTCTCCATCGAGCTCGCCGGAGGGGTCGATGGTGACATCGTTCTCGGTCAGTCGCCACATGCCGAGCCCGTCGAAGTTCTCCAGCCCCAGGCCGATCGGGTCCATCACATTGTGACAGCCGGCGCAGACCGGGTCTTCGAGGTGCACGGCGATGCGGTCGCGCAGGGTGGGGTCGTCGGCGGTGGCCTCGGGGATGGAGGCGTCGACGTTGGAGGGGGGCGGCGGGATGTTCTGGCAGAGCAGGCGCACCCGCATCGCCTTGCCGCGCAGGGTGGCCGAGGAGGAGGCGGCGTGGGCGTTGGCGGCGAGGAAGCTCATCTGGCCGACGAGGCCGCGCCGACCGCCGCTGCGGGGCAATTCGACCCGGCCAAAGCCCTCGCGCTCGGGCGCGCGGACATTGTACAGGGCCGCCAGCTTGCGATCGACGAAGGTGTACTCGGCGTCGAGCAGGCGGCGGTAGTCGCCATCCTGGGTGAAGACGATGTCGTCGATCACCCGCAGGGTCTCTTCTTTGGCCAGGACGCCGATGTCATCGCTGTAGCTGCGGTAGGTCTCGACGTCCTTCGAGAGGTGGTCGAGCTCGTAGAGCGCCAGCATCTCGGTGAAGAAGGTGCGCACGCCCTCCTGGTGCCGGGGGTCGGCGACGAGCCGATCGACCTGCTCTGCCACCCCCGCTTCGGTGAGGAGGGACCCGCTGGCGGCGGCGCCCAGCAGCGCGTCGTCGGGGGTGGTGTCCCAAAGCAGGTAGGAGAGGCGGCTGGCCATCTCGTAGCCGGTGTAGCGCCGCCCCCCGGCGCCGTCGTCCTCGCCCAGCTCGACGCGGTAGAGGAAGTAGGGCGACTGGAGCAGGCCGGCGAATCCGAATTCCAGCCCATCGTAGAAGTCGCCCAGGGTGTCGGCGGCCGTGCCCGACACCGCCACGAGGGCGGCCAGCTCATCGGCCGACAGGGGGCGCCGCCAGGCCCGCAGGCCCAGGGCCTCCAGGCTTTGGGCCGCGCAGGCGTCGTCGCGGGTGGCGGCGGGCACGCAGGGCACCAAGGGCTCGCGCAGGGTGGGGTCGTCCATCACCTGGGCGGCGAGGTTGTAGGCGGCCTCTTCGAACTTCTGGGCGCCCAGGGCGGAGATGGTGCTCACCGAGGCCCCGGTGGCGTAGAGCCCCTCCAAGGTGGAGTCGGGCTCGGGCGGATTGGGCAGCACGATGCCTTCGCCCAGCAGATCGCGTAGCGAGCGCTCGTACTGCGAGACGGTGAGCCGACGCAGCAAGGGCGCGGACGGCGCCACCTCGGGCGCCGGGGCGGCGGCCTCTTCGGTGTCGCGATCGGCCTTGGGCTCGGCGTCTTTGCCGCAGGAGAGCAGGCTCCAGCCAAACAGCGCCGTCAAGGCCAGGGGGGAGCGAAGGGCAGGGGAGAAGGGGCGCACGGTGCCTCCCGGGCTGGGGGCACCATAGGGCAAAGCAGGCCGGCCCACAAGGGCGCCGGGGGTCGCCCGGGCCCCCCAAACAATTTCTCCACGGCCCTTGCCCGCTCGCCCGCCCCAGCGGGTCTGACCCTACGAGCGAGAGGACGGAATGACCCGCCCGCGCTCACACAGCCCGAAGGGAGTCCCATGCGCAACAGCCTGCTTGCTTTGTTTTTGTTCGGTACTGGCTGCAACCTC
>JBEIQK010000705.1:0-3506 GCA_040376505.1 Alphaproteobacteria bacterium
CACGGTGACGCCCCGGGCCGCCATTCGCACCGGATCGAGCTCCACGCGCAAGGCGTAGACCTGGGCCCCGAAGAGGTCGATGCCGCTCACGCCCTCGATGTTCTCCAGGCGGTCGCGGACGAGGGTGTCGGCCACATCGGTGATCTCGAGGAGGCTCATGCCCTCAGCGGCGAGGCGCAGAAACATCACCGGCTGGGCGCTGGCGTCGGCCTTCTCGACCGTGGGCTCGTCGATGTCGTCGGGCAGGCGCCGCCGGACCCGGCTCACCCGGCTGCGCACATCGTTGGCCGCCGCCTCCAGATCGCGATCCAGCGCAAACTCGACCGTGATGCTGCTGCTGCCCTCCTGGCTCGACGAGGTCAACGTGCGGACGCCCTCCACGCCGTTGAGCTCGCGCTCCAGCACCTCGGTGAGGTCGGACTCCACGATGGCCGGATCGGCGCCGGGCCAGCCGGTGGTGACGGTGACCACCGGGTTCTGGACATCGGGCGTCTCGCGAACGGCCAGCTCGACGAAGCCCATGACGCCGAGCAGCACGATCAGCAGCGACAGCACGATCGCCAGCACCGGCCGACGCAGGAAGGTGTCGGTGCTGATCATGGCGCCGCCGGCGCCGGGACCGCGGCCTTGGCGCCGGGCTTGAGGCGGGCGAGGCCCTGAACGATCACCTGCTCGCCCGCTGTCAGGCCCTCGCGAACCTCGACGAAGGCGGTGCTCCGTTCACCCGGACGGATTGCCCGCGACGCCACCACCCCATCCGGGCCCAGCACCCAGACCGTGACCCGGTCGCCCGAGAGCACCACCGCCTCGGTGGGGACCAGCAGGGCCCCCTCCCGCTTCTCCACGAGGATCCGCACGTCCACGCTCATTCCGGGCCGCAGGCGAGGGTCGGGCGCCTCGATGCGCAGTCGCAGATCGACCGTTCGACTGTCTTCTCGCACCCGTGGGGAGACATAGGCCACCGTAGCGGAGGCCTCCAGACCGGGCACGGCGTCGACCGTGAGACGCGCGGCTTGACCCACCTGGAGGCGTCCCAGCGCCGACTCCGGCAGGGTGAGATCGATGCCCAGCGCGAAGAGGTCTTCGATGCGCCCCACCACCTTGGCGGGATCGACCAGGGCGCCCGGCGCCACGTCGCGACGGCCCATCACGCCGGCGAAGGGGGCCACGATCTGGGTCTTGCGCAGCCCCTCGGTGGCCTTCATCACGGCGGCGCGGGCGAGCCCATCTTCGGCGGCGGCCCGATCGAGCTCGGCCTGAGAGACGTCCTGGCGCTCCAGCAAGGCGCGGGTGCGGTCGAGGTTGAGGCGGGCCAGGGTGGCGCGGCTCTGGGCGTCGAGGAGGGCGGCCTGGGCCTCTCCGTCGACCAGCCGCACCAACGGGGCGCCCTTGGCCACGGACTGTCCGTCTGTGAAGAGCACCTGCCGGACGAGCCCGCTGGTCTCCGGGCGAAGCTCCACCGAGTCGGGGGCCACCACCACGCCGACGGCGCGCTCCTCCACCTCAAAGGTCTGGGGGGCCAGCACCGACACCGCCACCGGCACGGGCGGCGGCGCCGTCGGCCCCGCGGCCGGGCCAGCCGGATCGCCACAGCCGATGAGGACCACGGCGGCGACGAACATCTCACGCAAGGGGCGTAGCACGGACCCTCCAGGGGGGGGCCCTCCCTAACACGCTTGGGTCGGCGCACCGCCACCGTCGAGGCCCAACCCGAGAGATGGACAATTTCCGTCCACTTCTCAGCAGACGGTCGAGGCCCTGTCGCCGCGCAGATCCAGCGGATAGCCCCGCCCGCCATGTCCCTACCCACCCTCCTGCGCTCCCGCTTTGGCGGCCTCGGCTCGCCCTTCTGGGCGCTGATGGCAGGGCTCTTCCTCAACCGCGCCGGCCAGTTCGTCCAGCCCATGCTGGTGTGGTGGCTGACCGGCGCCCAAGGCATGAGCCTCACCGAGGCCGGCGGCGTGGTCTCGATCTACGGGCTGGGGGGAGCGGTCGGCATGCTGGCGGGGGGCGTTGTCGCCGATCGCTTGGGGCGCAAGGTGGCCCTGCTGATCTCGTCCCTCGGCGCCATGGTCTTCCTGCTCCTCCTGCCGATGGCAGCGGGGCCTGCGGCCATCGTCCTGGGCGCCGCCGCCCTGGCCTTCACCTACGATCTACACCGGCCCGCCGTGCAAGCGATGGTGGCTGACCTCGTTCCGCCGGCCGACCGGCTCCGGGCCTACGCCCTCACCTATGTCACGGTCAACCTCGGGTTCGCCGTCGCGCCGGCCCTGGCGGGCGTCCTCGCGGAGTCCGATGTCTCGGCGCCCTTCTTCGCCGCGGCGGCCACCCAGGCCCTCTGGGCCTTCTTCGTCTGGCGCCGGCTCCCCGAGACGCGGCCGGCTCCCTCGAGCAGCGATCCGCCCGAGGGCGGCCTGGGCGAGGTCCTCGCCGATACGACCTACCTGCGCTGGCTCTTGGCCATCGGCCTTTCTTCGCTGCTGCCCTTTCAGGCCTTTGTGGTGCTGGCGGCCTGGATGAAGCAAGAGGGCCTGCAGCCCAGCACCTTTGGCGCCATCCTGGGCCTCAACGGCGTGCTGATCGTGCTGACCCAGCCCTGGGTGGCGCCCTGGGTGGCCCGCCATGACCCGGTGCGCACGCAGGCCTTCGCCTTCGCCTTGCAAGGGGTGGGCTTTGCCCTGCATGGGCTCGGGCTGGGCGTTCCGGGCCATCTCGTGGCAGTGATGGTCTGGACCGCGGGAGAGATCCTCGCTGCGCCGGTGACCTCCGCGGTGGTGGCCCGCCTCGCGCCGGTCCACCTTCGGGGGCGCTACCAGGGCCTGCTGGGCACCACCTTCGGGCTCGCGGGCATGCTGGGCCCAGCCGGCGGCGCGGCGATCCTCGACCACTTTGGCGGGTGGATCTGGCCGGTCTGTCTGGCCTTGGGGCTCACCTCGGCGGCGGTCATGCTCCGCCAGGGGCCCCGCCTGCGGGCACGCTTCGCCGCGCAGCCCGAGGCCGCCGCACCGGCCTAGGGCCCCCGCACGGTCCCTCCCGGAGGCTGCGCAGCACGATTGCGGTCTCCCCGTGCAGTTGCAGGCGCGGGGTCAGGAGCTCGGCGCAGGCCTCGTCCGGGGCGGCCTTGTGTTGGCGCGCCCAGAGCGCGAACTCGGTCGACCGCGGCCCCGCTCTCGGTGTCGCGGGGCTTGAACATCGTGTGGTGGGTCTCCCCACAAAGCGCCTCGGTGGCGACGAGCCGGCGGCCCCGCCCCTCGACAAGGAGGGCGCGCTGCGCATCCTGGACGCGAAGGTCGATCCTTTTGGTGGGCTTCTGCGGCGGGCGACCCTGCTATCCTGCACCCAAGACGCGGCGGCCCTACAGCTTCGACCCTGCCCTGCCGAAGACCCCGCCGCCCTTCTGCCCCTTCGGTGCCCCCCTGGCCTCGTCCGCGCCTCCCGCCTCGCTGGCCACCCTCCATCCCGCCGCACGGCTCTCCTTCGGAGAGGCCCTGCGCCAGATGGTGGGC
>JBEIQK010000406.1:0-5830 GCA_040376505.1 Alphaproteobacteria bacterium
CGGCGGCCCTGCACCTCGCGGCTGGCGCCGTTCTCCTTCACCGCGCAGGTGAAGCTGCTGCCGGCGTCGGTGGAGCGGCCGTTGCAGCGGTGGGAGTGGGTCCAGCGGCTGGCGCCCATTTGGGCGTCGATCTTCATCACGCTCTCGACGATGCGGGTCTCAAAGCCGCCGAGCTCGGGATCGGGGGGCAGGTAGCGCACCCGGATCTCGCGGCTGCCGGCCGGCGTACCGTCGACGGAGAGGCCAAAGCGCAGGAGCTGCTCATCGGCGGCGAAGGCGAGGGAGGAGGCGAGCAGCAGGAGGGTGCTCATGGGGAGGGCTCCGTCAACGGGGCGCGGCGGCGGTCAGAGGTCGAGGCCGACGAGCAGGGGCGGGCCGGCGGCGAAGCCGGGGTCGATGGGGGTGTGGTTGCTGGAGCTGTAGCCAGCCGAGTCACCCCAGAAGATGTGGCCATCGGGCGGTGCGCCGCTGTCATTGAGCAGGCCGACAAAGACGAGGTCGAGGAACCTGTCGCCGTCGATGTCGCCGACGCGCACCCAGCGGGCATTCTCGGTGAGCAGCGGCACACCGGTGATGAGGCCCTCGGCGCTGCCCCAGTACAGGGTGCTGCCGGGGCTGCGGGTGTCGCCGTCGGCGGTGGCCTGGGCGAAGCCGGGCACCACGATGTCGTCAAAGCCGTCGCCATCGAGATCCACAACCTCGGGGTGCAGGGCGCCGGGGGCGCCCAGGGTCTCGGCGAGGAAACCCCCGTCGGCCGATCCCCATGCCAGGGTCGACAGCGCGCTGAAGTCGGCGGCGGGCAGGGTGGACAGATCGCCCTCGGGCAGGCGGGCCCCGAGGACATCGATGTGGCCGTCGCCGTTGACGTCGCCGGACCGCAGGTGGGCGGCGTCGGTGAGGGGGAGGTCGATCGGCACGGCGCCGACGAAGCGATCGCCGTCATTGGGCCAGAGCCAGGCCGGGCCCGACTGGCCCACCACGAGGTCGAGCAGGCCGTCGCCGTCGATGTCATCGGCGAGGAGGGCGGCGCAGGACTGGGTGGGCAGGCTGGTGACGCGGCCGGCGACATAGATGGCGCCCGACTCGCCCCAGTAGATCGGCGAGGCCTCGTCTTCGGCGCCTCGGGCGAGGGCGTTGCAGAAGGCGAGGTCGGGCCGGCCGTTGGCGTCGAGGTCGGCGACGAGCAGGTCGACGGCGCCATAGGTGGTGAGCGCGGTGGCGGTGCCCGGGTCGATGCCGCTGGCGCCGCCCCAGAAGATCTGGCTCTCTACCGCGGGCACCCCCGGCAGCCCCGCCTCGGCGAAGACGAGGTCGAGCACGGCGTCTTCGTTGAGGTCGACGGCGACGAGGTCGCGGGCGCCGCGGGTGGGCAGGTCGACGCGGCTGCCGGCGCCCAGGCCGGCGTCGACCGACCAGACCACCCGCGAGGACTCGCCGGAGCCGGCGAAGGCCACGTCCATGTCGCCGTCGCCGTCGAAGTCGCCCGAGGCGCTGGCCAGGGCCACGGGGGCGGCGATGTCGGCGATCCGGTAGAGGTCGCGGTCGGTCTGGCCATAGGCCCGCGCGCCGGGGCCGCCGTCGCCGTCGTCGACATAGGAGAGGAGCAGGTCGGTGCGGCCGTCGCAGTCGAGGTCGGCGCAGCCGTCGATGCCGTCGCAGTCGGGGTCGATGCCGTCGCCGGGCAGATCGGTGGCCTCGGCGCCGGGGTAGATGGCCGGATCGCTGTCGTCGCAGTCGCCGCCCTGGGAGACGGCGCCGTTGAAGGGGATGCAGGCCACCACGGCCTCGCCGCCGTAGGTGTCGCCGTCTTCGTCGCGGTACCAGGTGGTGCCGCCGCTCACGGGGTCTTCGTCCACCGTGCCGTCGCAGTCGTCGTCGCGCTCGTTGCAGGTCTCCTCGCCGATGGGGCTGGCGTTGGCGTCGGCGTCGTCGCAGTCGCCGCCATCGGTGATGAGCCCGTCGACGGGGCCGCAGGTGGCCTGGGCGGCGGCCTCGTCGCCAAAGCTGTCGCCGTCGACGTCGGGGTAGCGCAGGGTGGTCACCCCCTCGTCGATGACGCCGTCGCAGTCGTCATCGACGCCGTCGCAGGCCTCATCGGCCTTGGGATTGCGGGCGGCGTCGCCCTCGTCGCAGTCGCCCTCCAGGGCCGAGAAGCCGTCGCCGTCGACGTCCTGGGGGCTCCAGGAGGAGACACAGCCCAGCAGGAGAGGCAGCCACAGCATCAGCGGGCTCCGACCGGCTCAAGGGTGAAGAGGAGGGTGGCCCAGGGCCAGAGGCGGGCGCTGTCGGACAGCGCGCCGACTTCCAGGCCGACCGAGCCATAGGCGCCCCCGCGATCGAGCACGCGGTGGCGGGCCTGGGCGAGGCCGCCGGCGAGGCGCAGGCTGCCCTGCAGCTCCTGGGTGCTCAACTGGGCGGCGGAGCAGTCGGCGCCGACCTCTTCGCACCAGGCGCCCGCGGCGGCGCCGGTGGCGGTGGCCCAACCGGCGGCCACGGCGGGGCCGAGGGTGAAGGTGTTGGGGCCCTTGTGCAGCGAGACCCCGGCGTCGAGGACGAGGAAGTGCGCGGCGTCGCCATTCCCGGCGAGGCTGAGGTAGCCGATGCGCAGGGGGGCCGACAGGGGCCAGGCGTCGCCAAAAGAGGTGCCCAGGGCGGCCCGCAGGCCGAGGCCGCGCGGGCTCTCGGCCTGGGTGCCCGCGCCCGCGGCCGGCGCGGTGGCGGCGACGTAGCCCAGGCCCAGGTCGAGGAGGGGGAAGCGCAGCGTCTCGCGGGGGCCCTCGGCCGGCGACGCCGCGGCGACCACGGCCGGCGCGTCGACCGAGAGGCCGAGGCGGCGGCCGGGCTCGACGCGAAAGGACTGGCCGGCCAGGGAATAGCTCCAGCGGGGCAGCAGGCCGACAAAGCGGTGATCGACGGCGAGGCGCTGCTGGGCAAAGAGCACGGCGGCGCGCTCATCGGGGGCCAGGGGCAGCTCGTCGACGGCGAGCACGCCGGCGGGCACCTTGCGGCCGCGCACCTCCAGCTCGACCTGGCCAAAGCGGCTGTCGAGGTCGTCGATCAGCAGCGAGAGCTCTTCGGCCAGGGTGCCGGCCACCATGGATCGGGCGCGCACGAGGCGCTCGCGGGCGGCGGCGATCTCGCCGCGGGTGATGGCGGCCTGGGCGCCCTGGCGGTGATCCTCGACGGTGAGGACCACGCCCCGGTCCTCCAGGGCCATCAGGGCGAGGTAGGCGCGCTCCACCCCGTCCCAGACGGCGCGGGCGGCCATCAGCTCGAGATCCTCGCGCAGACGGTCGGCCTCGGCGAGGTCGGCGGGGAGGGCGGGGCCGGCGGCCTCGGCGACGGCCAGCAGGGGGAGCAGCAGCAGCACGATCAGACCCGCAGCTCGTCCCGCTCTTTGGGGGCGAGGCACTCCACCCGCGAGCCCAGGCGGGCCAGCGCGTTGACGGTCATCTCATGCTTGCGGTCGATGTCGTCGTCGGCCTGGGAGGGGTCGTGGTGGAAGATGGCGAGGCGCTTGACGGCGGCCTTGTGCGCGAGGCGGGCCACCTCGGAGACGCAGGCGTGGCCCCAGCCGACGCGGCTTGGGTACTCGGCGTCTGTGTAGGTGGTGTCGGTGATGAGCAGGTCGGTGCCGGCGACGAACTGGGAGAGGCCCTCCATGTACTCGTCGCCGTGGTGCACCGATCCGGGCAGGTACAGCTCGTTGTCGGTGATGTAGCAGACCGACCGGCCATGGTAGTTGAAGCGATAGCCCAGGCAGGTGCCCGGATGCATGAGGAGCATGGTCTGCACCTCGATGCCGCCGAGCAGGTAGCGGTCTTGGTAGAGGTCGGTGTAGGTGATGCTGGCCCCGAACTCGCCGGGCGTGATCGGAAAGAAGCGCCCGTCCATCTGCGCCGAGACCAGATCGCGCACCGAGGCGCCGGGCTGGGCGGGGCCGCCGATCGTGATCTCGTTGCCCTGCATGAACAGGGGGGCGAAGAAAGGCAGCGCGTTGATGTGATCCCAGTGCGGGTGGGTGATCAGGATGGTGCCCTTGATGCGCCCGCGCTTTTGGGAGACGAGGTGCATGCCCGCCTCGCGGATGCCCGAGCCGGCGTCGAGGAAGAAGAGCTCGCCGCGCGGGAAGGTGAGCTGCACGCAGGAGGTGTTGCCGCCGTACTTCACGTTGCGCGGGCTCGGGGCCGGCAGGGTGCCGCGCACGCCCCAGAAGAAGCACTCGATCTGATCGAGCACCACCCGCGAGATGAGGTCTTCAAGCTGGCGGATGAGGATGGGCTTGACGGCGTAGGCGTCGGCGCCGGCCACCATCGCGGCGAGGCGATCGGCGGCGTAGATCTTGGCCGACAGCACGATGATCTTGAGCCCCGACAGCGTGGGATCGGCCCGCAGTCGGCGGCAGACCTCGGTGCCGTCCATCGTGGGCATCATGAGATCGAGGATCACCAGATCGGGCCGCAGGCGCTGAATGGCCTCCAGGCCCTGTGCGCCGCTGCGGCTGACCGAGACGGTGTGCCCCATGTCGGCCAGCGCGGCCGACATCACTTCGAGGATCTCGGGGTCGTCGTCGACGAGGTGGATGATCAGCGGGCGGTTCATGGAGGAGCGCCGAAGGGTGGGGGCCCGTCAGAGGGGACGGTCCCCCCTGGTATGTGCTTGTAACACCTCTGCGCAGGCGGGGGCGCGCAGGCTTGCCAGCGAAGATGCAGCCCCATAGGGCGCCGGGGACCTGGAGGCCGTCATGGGTGCGCTTGGCCGTGGACTCTCGTTTCTGGCGCTGCTGGCCCTGCTCACCGGCGCTCCGCTGCCTGGCGTTGGCGTCGACCGGGTGGCCCACGCGGCGGCCGGCGTCTTTGGCGGCCGGCTCATCGAGATGCTGCCAACCGGCTCGCTCATCGGAGATGGCGCCACCTCCGTGCGCCTGTATGTGCTGATGCTCGAGCCCGACGCCACGCCGATCGAGGGGCTCGAGGCCAAGGTGACCGTCTCGGGCGGCGTCCCCGGCGAGCTGGTGCGGGTGAGCCCGGGGCTCTACCAGGTGGACTGGGTGCCGCCGATGGTCGACGCGGCCCGCGACATCGAGATCACCTTGCGCGGCAAGACCCCCGACAAGGCCAAGGTGGTGCGCACCTGGGCGGTCTCGGTGCTGCCCCGGGTGAGCCAGCAGCTCAGCCTCGTCGCCAGCCCGCCCGAGCTGGTGCTGGGGCAGGACGCCAGCGCAAACCTGTCGATCACCCTGTCGGGGGGTGCGCTGGCCTCGCGCGACGGCGGCGACCTGATCTTCTCGGCCTCGGCCGGCACGGTGGGGGCGCTGACGCCGATGGGGGAGGGCGCCTACTCCCTGCTCTACACGCCGCCGGCTGGGCCCAATCCGGGGGTGGCGGTGGTGACGGTGAGCGATCGGCGCGACCCCTCGCGCACCTATGGCGCCGTCTCGATCCCCCTGATGGCCAAGCGCGACCTGCCGGTGACCGGCCCTGCTGGGGCCAGCGTGCTGGCAACGGTGGGCGCCCGGCAGTTCGGCCCGGTCACCCTCGACAAGAGCGGCAAAGCCAAGCTGCCGATCGTGGTGGCGCCCGGCGCCGGGGCCGCCAAGGTGGCCACCACCACCGCCAAGGGCACCACCGAGAAGAGCGTTGACCTCAAGCTCCCCGCGGTGCCGCGCCTGCGCATCGTGCCGCTGCCGGCGGGCCTGCCGGCCGACGCGGGCCTCGCGGTGCCGGTGCGGGTCTTCGCCGTCACCCCCGAGGGCAAGGCCGATCCGGCCGCCACCGTGCTGATCACCACCACGGCGGGCACCGTCTCCGAGGCGCGCCACGAGGGCAAC
>JBEIQK010000416.1:0-5687 GCA_040376505.1 Alphaproteobacteria bacterium
GACGATGTCACGGCCACCTTGATGGTGATGCCGGCCGAGGGGGGCACGCCGATCCCGCTGGTGGCGGCCAACCAGGCCGAGGGGCTCACAAACTCCTGGCCGCGCTGGGGGCCCCTGCCCGACGATGACATCCTGTGGCTGGCCTTCTCCAGCAAGCGGGCCTATGGCGACGTTGTGAACGGTCTGCCACAGCTTTGGGTGGCGGCCTTTGATCCGGCGGCGGCGGCGGGCGAAGACCCGAGCTTTCCGGCCTTCTGGCTGCCCGGTCAAGACGCCACCCAGAGCAACCACATCCCGGTCTGGGCGCCCTGATGCTGATCCTGACCCTGCTGGCCTGCGCCGAGAAGGCGCCGGTGGACACCCAGCCGGCCGGCGTCTTCTGGCCGGCCGAGGGCCGCCGCATGGAGCTGGCGCCGATCGATCAGCCCGAAGCCGAGCCCTGGGAGCTGCGCGTGGAGGCGGAGGCGTGGCAGATGCGCATCGGCGACCGCTGGGCCGACGCGACCCAACTGGGCACCTGGCCCTACGAGGCTGATCCGGGGCTGATCGTGGGCGAGAGCCGCCTGCTGCCCGACCGAGTGGAGGTGGCCGCGTCGCAGGGCGGGGCCACGGTGGAGTCGATCGACGAGGGCACGGTCTGGTACGGCACCTTTGACGAGGTGGCGATCGTCACGATCGCAGAAGGCGAGTGGGCGGGCGAGGCCCGCTTCGCCAAGGGGCTGGGCCCCATCGCGCTGACCCTGCGCGGCGAATTGCGCGAGCTGGTCTACTACGAGTGATCAGCGCTGGCGGTCGCGCAGGCGGCCCACCGACACTGCCAGGGCGGGGTCGTCTGGCAGCAGATCCGGGTCGCGGGCGCGTAGGGGCAAGCACGGCGTGCTCGCCCACCTCTTCGACGCCCAACAGGACGTAGCCGCCGTTCCTGTTCTCCAAATCGTTTTCGAAGGCGCAGAGGGTGCGGCGGCGCTGCTCTCCGGTGGGTTTTAGCCGCCGCAGGCGTTGGCGGCCACGGCCTCCCAGGGCTCCTCCTTCTCTTCGGCGGCGCTGGCGCGGGCGACCTTGAGGCCGGTGTGGGTGTCGTAGCGCAGCTCTTCGGGGGCCTTGCGCACCCAGGCCCCGTAGGCCGGGCCATTGGGGACCAGGCAGTTGGCGCCGTGACCGATCAGGTCGGGGCGGCCCCAGGCGAGGAGGGCCTCGCGAATGTGGGGGGCTTCGTCTTTCTTCCAGTAGAAGAGCAGGGCCCGCTGGCGGCTCCGTTCACGATCGCCGCGGGCGACGGGCAGCGCGTCTCCGGTCTGGGGGTCGAAGCCGGAGACGTACATGGCGGTGGCCAGGGTGGCCGGCGTGGGCATGAACATCTGGGCCTGGCGGGGGCGAAGGCCCACGCTCTTCATGTACAGGGCCAGCTCAATCGCCTCTTTGGGGCCGGTGCCGGGGTGGGCGCACTGGAAATAGGGGACGAGGAACTGTTCTTTGCCGGCCTCGGCGCTGGCCTTCTTGAAGCGGGTCATAAAGTCGGTGAAGTAGTGGATGGCCGGCTTCTTCATCATCGCCAGCGAGGCGTCGCTGGCGTGCTCGGGGGCGACCGAGAGCTGCCCTTGCACATGGTGGCGGGCCAGCTCCTCCACGAACTCATTGTCGAGGCTGGCCAGATCGTAGCGGATGCCCGAGTTGACATAAACCCGCCGCACGCCGGGCAAGGCCCGGGCCTGGCGGAGGAGCTGGATGTAGGGCTTGTGATCGGTGCCATAGTGCTTGCAGCGCACGGGGTGCAGGCAGCTCACCCGGCGACAGACCTTGTTGGCTTCTTCGCTGTTGCAGGCCATGTGGAACATGTTGGCGGTGGGGCCGCCCAGATCGGAGAGGATGCCCTTCCAGCCGGGGCGGGCGACCATCTCGCGAATCTCCCGCAGGACTGAGGGGGTGGAGCGGCTGGTGACGTCTTTGCCCTGGTGGATGGTGAGCGCGCAGAAGCTGCAGCCGCCCGAGCAGCCGCGGTTGACGGTGACCGATCCCTCAATGCTCTGCAGCGCCGGGATGGGCTGGCGGTAGCAGGGGTGGGGCGAGAAGGTGTAGGGCAGCTCGTGCAAGCGGTCGAGCTCGGCCGTCTGCAGGGGCAGGGCGGGCGGGTTCTGGACGACCCAGCGGGCGCCGTGCTGCTGGAGCAGGACCCGCCCGCAGTGCGGATTGCTCTCCAGGTACATCTGCTTGGTGGCCTGGTTGAAGGCCAGGGGGTCAATCGCGACCTGCTCGGCGGAAGGCAGCAGCCGGACGTGGTCGCCGGCGGGGGGCAGCTCTTTGCCGCCGGTGGCGTAGGACACACCGGGGATGTCGCGGCAGGCGCTGATCGGCAGCCCCTGATCGAGGCGGCGGGCGATCTCCACCACCTGGCGCTCGCCCATGCCGTAGACCAGCAGGTCGGCCTTGGCCTCGAGCAGGATGCTGCCGCGCATCTTTTCTTGCCAGAAGTCGAAGTGGGCGAAGCGGCGCAGGCTCGCTTCGATGCCGCCGATGATGACGGGCACGCCGGGGAAGGCCTGCTTGACCCGGCTCGTGTAGGGGATGGTGGCGCGGTCGGGGCGCAGGCCTGCCTCGCCGCCAGGGGCGTAGGCGTCGTTGCCGCGCAGCTTGCGGCTCGCGGTCATCTTGTTGACCATCGAGTCCATGTTGCCGGCGGTCACGCCAAAGAAGAGGCGCGGCCGGCCCAGGATGGCGAAGGCCTCGGGTTGGCGCCAGTCGGGCTGGGCGATCACGCCCACCGTGAAGCCATGGGTTTGGAGCCAGCGCCCGATGGCGGCGACCCCCCAGGCTGGGTGGTCGACATAGGCGTCGCCGGTGACGAGGATGATGTCGAGCTGCGCTTCGCCAGCCTCTTCGCGGGTCATGGGCAGGGGGTGGGTCATCGTCGCTCCGGGGGGCGCGCTGTATCGGGGAATCCGCCCGCCGCCAGGGCCCGCTCAGAAGACGAAGCGGCCGATCTCCAGGAAGGCGCCGCCGCCGGGCTGCACGCCGCTGCCATCAAGGGCCATCAGCGGGTTCACCGAGAAGCGCAACACAAAGCCGCGGGGCAGGGGCCGGGCGATGCCCAGGGTGAGGCCCGCGGCCGCCGACAGGCTGGGCGACCAGGACAGGGCGGGGCCAACGAAGAAGCCGACGCCGGCGCGCGAATCGGCGGGAGCCCCCAGGTAGCGGGGGGCCGACAGCTCGATGGCGCTGTGGTGGTAGCCGCCGGCCACGCCCGCCACGGTGCCGACGCGCAGGTCGACGTCGGCCTCCAGCCGGATGCCCTGGCGGCGGCTGGGCAGGTACTCCAGGGAGAGGGGCGCGAGGTCGAGGCCCAACTGGGCGCCGTCGCCCCAGGCGAGGCTCTTTACGGGCAGCTCGAGGCCCAGGTAGAGGCGCTCGGGCGGCGCGGGGTCGGCGGCCTGGGCGAGGGCCGAGAGGAGCAGGGTCGCGATCACGGAGGCACCGCCGGGGTTCTGGGAGGGATCGCTGGCCAACCCGGGCTCGGCCGGGGGCTTCCGCTGGCTTGAACAAATTGTACCCTGACCGCCCGCGACCCCGCTACCCTAGGCAGCCACCCCCTGCGCCGAGCCCACCATGCTGCTGATCGCGCTGAGCCTGCCCTTTCGTTGGACCTACGCTGGAGGCTGCTCGCGGCAGTGGACCGTTCACACCGTAGAGGGCAGCCTGCAGGTAGAGGAAGCGGCCTTGGTGATCGAGGCGACCGACCGCTGGCGCACCCGCGTGGACGATGGCGAGTCGTCGCACGTGCGTCAGGGGCAGACGCCGCTCTCCTGCCGCTGGGAGCGGGTGGGCGCGATCTACGAGCCCCGCAGCCCCGGCCATGACTGTTCAGGAACGGTGGCGCTCACCTGCGTGGCTGAGGGGGCCGGCCAGCGCTGCACCGTCGAGGCCGGCAGCGCCCGCCTCCTGCTCGACCTGGCCCAGGGCGAGCCCTTGCGGGTGGGCATGGGCGAGCGCCTCGTGATCCACCCGCCGCTGCCCAGCAGTGGGGGGCCGCCGCGCCGCTACGAGCCCCTCGGCGGTTAGCAGGGCCGCCTGGAGGCTCCGCTGAGCTGGGACCGCACCACCGCCGCCGCTTTCCCCTCTTCGGAGGTCACCCACCTGCACCTGCTCCGCCACGGGGCCGTGGAGACCGGCGGGCGGCGCCTCGCCTACGGGCACGCCGATCTGCCCCTCTCCGCCGAGGGCCTCCGCCAGCGTGACGCGATGCTGCGCTTCTGCCAAGGCGCCATCCCGCCGGCCGACGGGGTGCTCTCCTCGGATCTGCGCCGCTGCCTCGACATCGCCGAGCCCCTGGCCGCGGCCTTGGGCCTGCCGCTGCGAGCCAGCCCGGCGCTCCGTGAACAGTCGATGGGCGACTGGGAGGGGCAGAGCTGGGAGGCCCTGACGGCGGCCGACGTGGTGGGGGTGCGGGCCTGGTGGAGCGACTACGCCCACGCCCGGCCACCCGGCGGCGAGCGCCTCCTCGATCTCGCCCATCGGGTGGGGGCCTTCTGGGAGGCCGAGCACGAGGCCCTGCGCGGGCGGCGGTGGATCGTGGTCACCCACATCGGCGTGATCCGGGCCTCCCTCTGTGGCTGGCTTGGCTACCCCCTCTCCGAAGCCCTGCGCTTTACGCCGGCGCCCTCCACCCACACCTGGGTCCAGCGGGCCGAGGCCGGCGCGGTGGTGCAGCTCCTGGGCGAGCGCACCGCGGCGGTCGACCTCGGGGCGGCCTCGCTGGCGGCGCGCAGCCCGGCCATCGCCCCCCGGGGTGCCCGGCCGCGCATTGGGCTGTCGGGCAGCGCCGGCACGGGCAAGAGCACGCTGGGCCGCGCCCTCGCCGAGAAGCTCGATCTTCCCTACATCCCCGAGGGGATGCGTTCGCGAATTGAAGGGGGGCTCTCTCTGCACAGCCTCGACCACGACGGCCTGCGCGCCCTGGTGCTGGAGCTTTGGGCGGAGCAGGTGGCGGCCGAAGAGGCGGCGCTGGCGGCGGTGGGCGGCTTTGTGTCGGATCGTTCGCCGATCGACTATGCGGCCTTCTGGCTGCATTACCACTTCACCGGTGATGAGGCAGGCACGGCGGCCTTCTTCGCGGCGGTGCGCGAGCGGGTCTCCCGCTACGATCGCGTGGTGGCGCTGCCCTGGGGCACGCTGCCCCTGGTCTCCGACGGGGTTCGGGCCACCAATCCCTTTCTGCAGCGCCATTACCAGGCGACGGTGGAGGGGCTGCTGCTGCGCGAGGTCGAGGCGGCCCGCCTGGCCTTGCTGCCGCCGCTCCAGTCGCTCGACGCCCGGGTGGGCTGGGTTCTGGATCACCTCGCCGCGGCGGGCACCCGCGGCTGACGGGCGATCACCACTGCACTCAGCACCAGCGCTGCGGCGTAGAGCGCGCACTGGCTGGCGAAGACGGTGCGCAGGCCGCCTTCGAGGTCGCGGACCTGCGAGAAGTTGTTCAGATCGGGCCGGATGCCGGCCACGAGGCCGAGGACCGGCGCCAGGGCGGCCTGGCCGATCACGCGAAAGAAGATGGCCCAGGAGGTGGACTGGCCGCGCAGGTGGGAGGGCGCGAATTCCTGGGAGATGACGGTCATGCAGGAGACCGTCATGCCGAAGCCAACGCCCAGGACGAGCAGCGGCAGCACGGCGCCCGGGGAGGGAACCATCGACAAAGCGCC
>JBEIQK010000205.1:0-9168 GCA_040376505.1 Alphaproteobacteria bacterium
TGCGGCTTCAGCACCAAGCTGCTCCTGCACCGCCTTGACGGCCTTGGCCTCGGCCGACGAGTAGACCAGCACCGGGCCCTGCGCCAACAGCGGTTGGGCCCAGGCCAGGGTATCGGCCACCACATCGCCACCCGCCGCCTGCCTGGCACTGATCTGCAACGGGTCGATGGCCAGTGCCGGGCGGCCCGACTGGATAAAGGCCTGCACCTGCCGGTTGGTCGCCAGCGAGCAGCTGCCAGAGACCACCGCTTGCTGCCCGACCGCGGGCGGCAAAGCACTGGCGGTGCTGGAAGGCGCCAGGCCGAAATTGCCAGGCAAACCAATCGCCACGCCGGATCCCGCCGTGACCAGCGGCATGCCCTTCAGGGCCGGCGCAAGGCGCATCAGGTCGTCGTTGGAAATCGCATCCACCACGGCCAGGCGCACACCCTGGCTGCGCAGTTGGGCGATGCGCGCCTGGATGGCGACGTCGTCGAGGTAGTACTCCTTGACGCTGCTGCTCGACTTCACCTCGACCATGCGCCAGCAGCCGTCGCGGCAGACGATGAGGTCGAGCTCGCCGCCACCCCCGATCCAATTGCGATCGCGGAGCAACCAGCCTTCATCGGCCAGCAGCTCCGCGACGCGGTCTTCGCCCGAGATGCCCCGGAGACGGGCGCGCCGACGCGCCTGGGGGTCGGCGCCTGGCACCTACTTGCGGCTGCGCTCTTCGCGCAGGCGGGCCGAGCGGCCAGCGCGGTCGCGCAGGTAGTAGAGCTTGGAGCGGCGCACGATGTTGTGGGCCTTGATCTCGATGGTCTCGATCCAGGGGCTGCAGAGGGTGAAGATGCGCTCCACGCCAACGCCGAAGGAGGTCTTGCGCACCGTGAAGGTGGTGCGGATGCCGCCGTTGCGGATGCGGATGATCGTGCCTTCGAAGATCTGGACGCGGGTCTTGTTGCCCTCCTGGATCTTGACGTGCACGCGGACGGTGTCGCCCGTGCGGAGCTTGGTGTCGCGGCTGACGGGGGCGAGACCCTTCTCGAGCTCGGCGAAGGTCATGGACATGGGGAACCTCTTGAAATTGAGCGCGCCCAAGTAGCGGCGCGGCCAGGGAGTGTCAAGCCGAGCCCTTGGAGCCCGGTGGGAGAAGATCGGCCCGCACCCGACGGGTGAGGGCCTCGGACTCGGCCTTTCGCCAAGCCTCGATCTGGGCGTGGTTCCCTCCGCGTAAGACCTCTGGCACGGTCCAGCCGCGGTGATCGAAGGGGCGGGTGAAGACAGGTGCTTCGAGCAGCCCGGCGCGAAAGCTCTCGGTGGTGAGGCTGTCGGCGTTGCCGAGGACCCCGGGGACGAGTCGCCCGACGGCATCGGCGATCACCAGCGCGGCCAGTTCGCCGCCGGTGAGCACATAGTCGCCGATCGAGAGCGACTCGTCGACGAGGTGCTCGCGCACGCGGGCGTCGACCCCCTCGTAGTGACCGCAGAGCAGCACGAGGTGGGGCAGCGCGGCGAGGCGATCGGCGACGGCCTGGGTGAAGGGGGCGCCGGCGGGATCCATCAGGATCACGCGGCTCTCGGGGCGGCGCACCGAGGCGATCGCCTCGTCGAGCACGTCGACCCGCATCACCATGCCGCTGCCGCCGCCGTAGGGGGTGTCATCCACGCTGCGGTGGCGCCCCTTTCCGAAGGGGCGCAGGTCGACCAGCTCGATGTCGAGCAGGCCGTTGCGCCGGCCGCGCCCGATGATGCTGTCGCCCAATGGCCCGGCGCACATCGCAGGGAAGAGCGTGAGGATGTCGATGCGCACCGCTGCTCCCCGCTAGATGAGCTCTCCAGCCCCGTCGACCACCGTGATCTTCACCCCCGGCTCGACCGCGAGGATCAGGGCCTTGAGGGCCGGCAGGAAGCGCTCTTCGCCCTCCGGACCGTCGATCACCCACATGTCGACCTCGCCGGTGACGATGTCGGAGAGAGTGCCGAGCGCCTCGCCCGATGCGTTCACCACCGGCGTGCCGATGAGCTGCGCCAGGTAGTGCTCGCCCTCGGGCAAGCGCGGAAGCTCAGCGCGATCGATGAGCAGCTCGGCGCCGATGTAGGCCTCGGCCGCCTCGGGGCTGTGGACGCCCTCCAGCTTGCCGAGGATGCGCTTGCCAGCGCCCGACCGGATCACCAGCGTGCGACGCTGCCGGGAGCCGTCGGGGAGGAGGAGGAACACGGGAGCGGGCTCGCTGAAGAGCGCGGTCTGCGGGTTGTGCAGGAAGAGCCGAAGCTCGCCGCGCACCCCGAAGACCCCGCTGACATGCCCGAGGTGAACCTCGTCGGCCACGCCCTACTCCTCGTCGGCGCGGAACCGGGCGTCGATGAGATCCAGGACCGGCTTGCGGGCGCCGCCAGCGATGGCGAGCACCTGCTGCATGGAGTGGAACACCGCGCCCCGGGGACCGCGCACCGCCTCGAGATCATCGGGGTGAACGCGGAGCTCGAGCAGGACGGAGGCGGCGCCTTCGACCATGTTGACGCTCACCTCGTCGGGGTGCCGAACGAGGGGCTTAACCATGAACTGGACCAGATCTTTCACGGCTCAGCCCGCCGGCTGGGAGGCCTTGCGGGCCTTGGCGATCAGATCCGACACGGTGTCGGAGGGGACCGCGCCGGTGCCGATCCAGTAGTCGATGCGGGCGAGGTCGAGGGTGGCGCCAGTCTCACCCTTGGGGTTGTAGTGGCCGAGCTGCTCGATGAAGCGGCCGTCGCGGGGGCTGCGGCTGTCGGTGGCCACCACGCGGTAGTGGGGGAGGTTCTTGCGGCCGAAGCGGGCCAGACGAATGCGGACCATGGGGAGACTCCAGAGGCGGGAGAGCAGCGGGACGGGGCCCGCCGCCGGGATCCGACGCGGTGCGCGCTGGCGCAAGGCGGATCCTCGGGAACGGCCCCGCTTAGCCAGTGCAGAACAGGCCGTCAACGTCGCCGCCGGCGCTGGCAGCGGGGGCACCCGGTCGTGACCCGCGGGGGGCTGCCCACGGGGGCCTGCTCCAAGGGGGTGTTGCAGCGGGCGCAGGGCCGGCCGGCGCGCCCATAGGCCCAAAGTGCGTGGCCGGGGCGCGGATCGTCGGTGGTGCGGCGGCCGGCGGGCCCGACGTTGGTGGCGAGCCAGGCGGCGGCCTTCTCGTAGAAGGCCCGCAGCTCATCGGGGCGCAGGGCGCCGACGGGCTCGGTGGGATCGCAGCGAAAGTAGTAGAGCAGCTCGTTTTTATAGATGTTGCCGATGCCGGCGGCGATGCGCTGATCGAGCAGGACATCGCAGATCGGCCGCTCGGGCAGGTCCTGGGCGGCAGCGACGATGGCGTCGAGATCGATGGAGGGGTCGAGCAGGTCAGGGCCGAGGTGGGCGATCGCGGCAGGGGCGGCCTGGGCGGCGACCAGCACAAAGGTGGGCGCGCCAAAGCAGACGGCCTCGTGGTGCTCGGTGACCAGCAGGCCGGTGAAGGCGAGGCCATCGGCGCGCCAGCGGGCGCCCCGGGGGTAGAGGTGCCAGCTACCGGTCATGCCCAGGTGGACATGCAAGCACCAGGCCTCGGCGGCGAGGACCTCGATGAACAGGTGCTTGCCGTGGGTCCACACCCGGCTCACCCGGCCGCCGTGGAGGCGTTGGGCGCCCTCGGCGTGGGCGAAGACGACCTCGACCAGGATCTGGCCGACCAGCGCGGGGCCGAGGACGGCGGCGACCCGCGCGAGGGTGTCCCCTTCTGGCATCCCCGCACCTCTCCTGCCTCGCGTGTTAGCCCAGCGCGATCGACGCTGCGGGTCTGCAGCGTGGTCTTGGGGTCCGCTCCCCTCCCCTCTCGCGCGATGCCCTGATGATCCGGCTCTACCATGTGAGCAAGCGCTACGGTGACCAGAGCGCCCTGAACGACGTCAACCTGCACGTCGCCAAGGGCGAGTTTGTCTATGTCACCGGGCCCAGCGGCGCCGGAAAGACCACCCTGCTCAAGCTGCTGCACGGGGCGATCCGCCCCACCAGCGGCAAGATGCTGGTCGGTGGCATCGACATCGCCAAGATGGGCTCCGCCGAGCTGTACCAGCTTCGCCGCAACATGGGCATCGTCTTCCAGGACTTCAAGCTGATCCCCCGCCGCACGGTGGCCGAGAACATCGGCCTCGCCTTGGAGGTCATCGGCACGCCGCGCGAACAGATCGGCCGGCGGGTGGCGGCGGTGCTGAGCATCGTCGGGCTGCGGGGGCGCCAGGATGAGCTGCCGCTGACCCTCTCGGGCGGCGAGCAGCAGCGGGTGGCGGTGGCGCGGGCCATCGTCAACGACCCCTCCATCGTGCTCGCCGATGAGCCCACCGGAAACCTCGATGGGGCCATGGCGATCGAGGTGATGGAGATCCTGCAGGCCATCAACCTGCGCGGGACGACGGTGCTGGTGGCCACCCACGACGCCGGGCTGATGCAGCGCTTTCCCTTTCGGGTGCTGCGCTTTCGGGCCGGCCGCCTGTCGGAGGGGGGGCCATGAGCACCCTGCCGCACATCCTGCGCCGCACCCGGCGCTCCTTGCTCGAAAACGCCTACCTCAACAGCGTCGCCGCCGCGATCATCGGCGCGGCCTTGCTAATGATGGGGATCTACCTCACCGTTCAGGTGAACCTCAACGCGCTGGTGAGCACGTGGAACAGCGATGTGCACGTCAGCGCCTACTTCGCACCCGAGGTGCCCGAGTCACGGCGCTTCTTGCTGCGCGACGAGCTGGCCAAGGATCCGCAGGTGGCGCAGGTCCGCTATGTCTCCGAGGCGGAGGCGGCGGCCTGGCTCTCGAGCCAGGTCGAAGAGGTGGCGCCCGTGCTGGCCGAGTTGGGCCCCGGCGTGCTGCCGGCCAGCCTGGAGGTGACCCTGCGCTCGGCGGAGATGAGCGAGGCCGAGCTGAACACCTGGGCGGCGGGCATCCAGAGCGCCGAGCTGCCCGAGGTGGACTACGGCCAGGAGTGGATCGACCGCTTCAACCGCTTTCTGTCGATGCTCAAGGCGCTGGGCGCCGGGCTCGGCGTGCTGATCCTGGTGGCGGCGCTCTTTGTGGTGACCAACACGATCTACCTGATCGTCTACAACCGGCGCGACGAGCTGGAGATCCAGAAGCTGGTGGGCGCCACCCACGGCTACATCGTGGCGCCCTTCCTCTTTGAGGGCGTGGTGCAGGGCCTCGTTGGGGCGGCGGGCGCGATGGGTGGCCTGTGGGCGCTGCACCAGATTCTGTTCACGCGCCTCGCGGCGCAATTTCAGATGGGCGCGGGGGCCGAGCTGCTCTTTCTGCCGCCCGAGATGTTGGCCACCCTGGCCCTGGTCGGCGTCCTGCTCGGCGTGGGGGCGGCCTTGGTGGCGGTCCAGCGCTTCTGGGCCCAGGCGGCCTGATGCGCGCCTCCCTCCTGCTGGGCCTGCTGCTGACGGGGGTCGCCCTCGCCCAGGCGCCCCTCACGGTGAGCGGGCCGCCGATGGTGGGTGGGGCGCCCTTGGGCTCCATGCCGGTGGACGAACCCGGGCTGCTGGCTCAGATCCAGCTCCTCGACGCCGAGCTGGCCTTGGTGGAGGGGCAGCACCTGTCGCTCGAAGAGCACGTCCTGGCCTTGGAGTCGGGGCGTCAGCAGCACCTGCTGGCCCTGGCCGACATCGACGACCGCCTGCTCTACCAGCGCCAGACCCTCGGCCGGCAGCTCGCGGCGGTCTACAAGGCCAGCCGCCGGGGCCTCGCCCGGATGATCTTTGGGGCCGAGAGCCCCGATGATCTGCGCCGGGTTGTGGTTTACGAGCTGGCGATCATCCGCGGCCTCAACCGGCGGGTGCGCGACTTTCAGGCCACCCAGCTCCAACGCAAAGACGCCCTGGCGGCCCTGGATCGCGACAGCGTGGCCTTGGGCAACCAGCGGGCCGAGTTGCAGCTCCGCGGAGCCGAGCTCAAGGACCAGCGCAGCCGACGGCTGGAGCTGCTGCTGGAGATCCGCAGCCGGCGGGATCTCACGAGCCAGCTCGCCGGGGAGTGGCAGCAGGCCCAGCGCAGCTTTGGCGATACGATCCGCCCCTTGCCGCCGCCGCCCTCGACCGTGGGCCTGAACGCGGGGCCGGTGGGCAGCGGATCCTCGATGAGCCTGACGGTGAGCGAGCCGGAACGATCGGCCGCTTCGGCAGATGCCTCCTGCCCGGACTTTCGCGAGCGCCATGGCCGGCTGGCCTGGCCAGCCAGCGGCGCGGTGGTGGCCCGCTATGGCGATCCGATGGCCGGCGGCGGCGCGGTTCGCAAGGGCATCGCCGTGGCGGCGGCCTTGGGGACACCGGTGCGGTCGGTCTGCGGCGGGGTGGTCAAGCTGGCGGCTTATGTCCCGGGCTACGGCCAGACCGTGGCGGTGGAGCACGGGGCCTACACCACCGTCTACTCGCATATGAATGGCATCAAGGCGCGCAAGGGCGACGGGGTGGCGGCGGGCGATGTGGTGGGCTTTGTCGGCAACACCGGGCTCACCGAGGGCACTGGCCACCAGCTTGGCTTTGAGCTGCGCTACAACGGCACCCCCCAAGACCCCCTGCCCTGGCTGGGATCGCCATGAGCCCGCCACGGGCCTTCGCCCTGGTCAGCCTCGTGCTCTTTGGCGGCCTGGGCCTGGGCAAGGCGCTGGCCGATCAGCTTCAGGCCCGCAGCCGGGCGCCCTACGCAGGGCTCGACACCCTGGCCCGCGGGCTCATCACCATCGAGCAGCGGCATGTCGACGCCGTCTCCCGCGAGGCGCTGCTCTACGGGGCGATGCGCGGCATGGTGGGCGAGCTCGATGAGCACAGCCTCTTCTTTGATCCGGAGACCCACGGCGGCTTCATCGCGCGCACCGAGCGGGCGGCCGAGGCGATCGGCGTCGACCTGGAGGCGGGGCCCAGCGGGGCGCGGATCAGCCGGGTGGTGCCGCGGGGGCCTGCGGCCCTGGCCGGGCTCCTGGTGGGAGACACCCTCGTTTCGGTCGATGGCAGCAGCGTGATCGGCCTGCCCCGCGACGAGGCGATGACCCTGCTGCAGGGCGAGCGGGGCACGCCGGTGGCCCTGGAGCTGCTGCGCGAGGGAGCGCCCCTGCGCGTGGTGGTGGTGCGCGACGCGGTGATCGAGGTGGCGGTGGACGGAGAGCTGCCGGCGCCGGGCTTGGCGGTGGTGCACCTGCGCAACTTCCGCCGCCGGGTGGGGTCCGACACGGCGCGGCTGCTCTCCGAGCTCGCCCAGAAGAGCGGCGGGCCGCTCACCGGCGTGCTGCTCGACCTGCGGGGCAACCCCGGGGGCCTGATGGACGAGGCGGTGGCGGTGCTCGACCTCTTTTTGCCGGCCGGCGACCTGATTCAGACCCGAGGCCGCGGGGGCGTAGTGACGGCCACCGATCGGTCCACCGACAGCCCCTCGGACTTTCAGGGTCGCGTCGTGGTGCTGATCGACGGCGGCTCGGCCTCGGCCTCGGAGGTGGTGGCCGGCGCGCTGCAAGACCTCAAGCGGGCCACCCTGGTGGGGAGCCGCTCCTATGGCAAAGGCTCGGTGCAGGAGACCCGCACCTTCGAGGATGGCAGCGCCTTCAAGCTGACGGTGGCGCGCTACCACCTGCCGAGCGGGCGGGCGATCGCCGACCACGAGGGGCTGGTGCCCGATGTGGGGGTCCCGCGGCCCCGGGTGGAGAGCCCCGCGGTGGTGGCGCTGCGCGCCGAGTTGGCCGGCATCGCCACCACCGACGAGCAGCGGGCTCGCGTTGAGGCGCAGCTCACAGCACTCTCCGCCGAGGCCGCCGAGGTGGACCCGCCCCGCGGCGGCGCATTTGCCGAGCGCCTCGCCGCCGATCCCCAACTCGCCGCGGCCTGGGATCGCCTGCGCGCGGGGCCTTGATGCGGGCGGCGGCGCTGGGGGTCCTCCTCCTGCTGGTTGGGGCCTTGCTCTTGCTGAACCTCCGCCCGAGCCCGGTGGCGCCGGTGGTCGGAGCGGAGACCGCCGATGGCACCGTGGCCGACGCGATCATCGCCGATCTCTTGACGGCAGGGGGACTCGATTGGCGGCCCCAGGGCGCGCCTCCCTTTGTGGCGACCCTGCGGCCGGCCGGCGATCCCCTCCCCCTGGCGGCGGCGGCGGCGGCGCGGGCCCAGGCGGCCGGCGTGGAGGCCTACCAGGGGGCGCCGTCGGGCCAGGACGTGGAGCTGCGGCTCTATGTCGGGGCGGCCCTGCGCTACCACCTGACCCTGTTGGCGCCGAGCCCGCCGCGGGTGCTGCCGCCGGTCGCGCCCAATCGGCGGGAGCGGCCGGCCTTGGTGGTGGTGATCGGGGGCCTGGGGCGCCAGTCCTCGGCGATCCCGCGCAGCGCGGCGCCGCTGAGCCTCGCGGTGATCCCCTTCGGCGCCTTTTCTCTGCGGGTGGCCCTCGACGGGATGCAGCACCACCACGAGATCCTCGCCGATGTACGCGGCGAGGGCGAGGTCGGCGGGCACGCGGTGGCGGCGGTGCCCTGGGCCTCGGGCCTGCTGGTGGATCGGGGTACGACGGCGGTGCCGGCCCTGCCGATGGGGGTGGCGGTGGGCGCCGCGGGCTGGGGGGTGCCGCTGCCCGAGGACATGGGCCGGGTCGAGCTCTTCGCCGCGCGGCCCGGGCAGCTCGGCGCGATGGAGGCCCTGGGCCGCGCCCAGGGTCAGGCCCTGTCGGTAGGCCTCGGCGGGCTGCTGATCGAGGCCGAGGATCCCGATCTGCCGCAGCTCCTGGCCTGGCTGGAGGGGGCCGAGGCGGAGGGCTGGCGCCTGGTGCTGGCCAGCGAGGCCGGCCGGCCCGAGGCCCTGGTCGGACCCGCGGCGACGATCCCGGCCAGTCCGACGCTGACGCCGCCTCAGGAGAGCCTGGGCAGCGCCTCGGCGGAGGGGGCGGGCTCGGGGGCCGAGGCGGTGCGCAGCTCGCCGTAGAGGCGCACCAGCTCGGCGAAGGCGCGCAGAATCACGCGGGGGCGGGCGCCGGTCTGCTCGCCCACGGTGCGGGGGAAGTGCCGCACCGGCACCTCGCGGATGGTGCAGCCTGCGGCGCGCGCCCGGGCCAGGACCTCGGTGTTGACGAAGGCGCCGTCGCTGCGGATCTCCACCCGGTCGAGCACACGGCGGCGGAAGAGCTTGAAGGCGCAGTTGACGTCGCGGATGTCGAGGTCGAA
>JBEIQK010000876.1:0-2612 GCA_040376505.1 Alphaproteobacteria bacterium
CGATCAGCGCCACCAGCGCGTCCAGACGAATCGGACGGCCCCCACCGAGGTTCAGCACCGCAAAGCCCAGCGGCGTGTCCAGCGCGGCGAGCACGCCCTCGACGATGTCGGAGACGAAGGTGTAGTCGCGCAGGCTGCTGCCATCGCCAAAGACGGGCAGGGGCTCGCCGGCGAGGGCCTTGCGCAGGAAGGCGGCGATGGCCATGTCGGGGCGCTGGCCCGGCCCGTAGACCGTAAAGAAGCGCAGGGCCGTGGTCTGCAGGCCCCAGGCGGCGTGAAAGGTGCCGCAGAGCAGTTCGCCGGCCCGCTTGCTGGCGGCGTAGGGGCTCGTGGGCGCGGCGCTGGCCATGTCTTCGGTGAAGGGCCCGCGATCGCGCGCGCCGTAGACCGAAGAGCTGGACGCGAAGACCACCCGCCCGACGCCGGCAGCCCGGGCCGCCTCCAGCACCTGCGCCGTGCCGGTGACGTTGACGTCGGCGTAGCCGGCCGGGTCGGCCAGGGACTGCCGCACTCCGGCCTTGGCTGCGAGATGCAGCACCACGTCGGCCCCGTCGCCGAGCGCCGCGTCCAGGGCCGACCGGTCGCGGATGTCGCCGCGCACGAGGCGAAAGGCCGGGTGGCGCTCCAACAGGGCCGCCGTGGCCTCACGCGAGGTGGTGTCGCTGCTCGGGTCGAAGGAGTCGAGGGCCACCACCGCGTCGCCGCGGTCGAGCAAGGCAGCGCAGACATGGCCGCCGATAAAGCCGGCCCCGCCGGTCACCAGCACCCTCACCCGGCCACCCGGGGGCGGCGGCGACCGATCGGCGCAGGCAGAGGCAGCGGGGACTCCGAAGAAGCAGGCCGAACGTACACCGGGGGGCCGCCCCCTTCAAGGCGCCGCGGCGCTCAGAGCTTGGCGTCGATGAGGTTGGAGATCGAGCCAAAGGAGACCGTGCGGCCGTCCTTGTTCCAGTCGGCGTTCTTCACGCGGGCGTTGGGATCTTTGCCCAGTGTGTTGCTGCCGCCGCCATTCGCGCCCAGGTAGGCGCTGCCCGAGCCCGTGACGAGGCCCACATGGCTCACCCCGCTGCCGCCGCGAAAGAAGACCGCGTCGCCCTTCTTGGGGTTCTTGGTCTTCGGCAGACGGCCGGCGATGCCCGAGGCCGCCATGTCGCCCCAGGAGATGAGCCCGGTGTCGTTGCGCAGGACGTAGAGCACAAAGCCCGAGCAGTCGAACATCTTGGGGCCGTCGGCGCCCCAGTAGTAGGGGGCGCCCTGGTGGCTGTTGGCCTCGCTCATCACGAAGTCGCGCCAGGCGGCCTCGGTGCTGAGATCGCCGGTCGCAGCCGTGTCCTCGCCGCCCTCGGTGGTGGTGTCTTCGTCGGCGTCCTTGCCGGCCGGGGCGGGCAGGCCCAGCGCGGCGCCCAGGGCGGCGGCGGTGCGGAAGTTGTAGACCCCGCGCGACTTGAGCGACTTGGCGGCCTGAAAGGTGATCAGCGCGGCCTTGGTGCGCGGGCCAAAGCTGCCGGGGCCGGACTGCATGGCGGCCTGGGTCATGTAGCCGAGGCGAACGAGGCAGCGCTGGAGCATCTCCACGCCTTCGCCCTCGTTGCCCTCGCGCAGGAGGGGGGTGGGCACGCTGAGGGTCTGGCCCTTCACGGCGGTGTCGGCGCCTTCGGCCTTGGGGGTGGCGTGGCTGCCGAGGGCGCGGGTGAGGGCGGCGGCGGTCTGCGGGCCGTAGAGGCCGATGGGATCGACGCCGTTGTCCTCTTGAAAGCGGCGCACGGCCGACTCGGTGCGCGGGCCAAAGGCGCCTGGGCCGCCGTTCATCGCCTCGACGGAGAGAAAGCCGAGGTGGACGAGGCAGCGCTGCAGCGCCTCGACCTTGGGGCCCGTGTCGCCGCGCTTGAGGCTGGCCTCGGGCGCGCTGGGGGCGCCGGGGTGGCGGCGAATCGGCTGGCCGGCCTCGGCGTGGCCGAGGGCGACGTGGGCCAGCTCGTGGGCGAGGATGTAGGGCTCCTCCTCGGCGCCCATCTTCACGGTGCGGCCGCGGGTGAAGGCGGCAGCCCCTACGCCGGCGGCCTGCTCCTCGGCGCCGGTGCCGCGCTGCACCTGCACCTGGGGCAGCGGCTGGCCGAGCACGGCGGCGAAGGCGTCGTCGAGGCCCATCAGGGGCCCGCCGTCGGTGGCTTCGGGGGCGCGGGCCTGCAGGACGGCGTCGGCCAGGGCGTCGGCCTCCTGCTCCAGGGGCGCGTCGGCCTCGCCGACGTTGGACTTGCTGCGCAGCTTGTCCTGGCTGGTGGCGTTGCTCGCGGCCGAGCGGGGGCCCTTGGGGCCGCCTTCGGCGAGGGCCGGCGCGGCGGGGCGCTGCTTACGCGAGAACATGGAGCCTCCACTTCGGCGAAGCGTAGCACCGTGGGCGCGGGTGCTCGCTTGACAGTTTGGAAACGGTGCGGGGCTCAGGCGCTATCGATCACCATCCGGCGCAGCAGGCTGCGAAAGGCCCGGTGGGCGGGCTCGGCGACGGACTGAGCGCTGTCGAGGGCCAGCACCACCCAAAGGGGGCCTGGGATGCGCAGCAGCGTGGGCTCGGCCCCCTCGATCGGCGCCACGGGCAGCTCGATGCCCAGGCC
>JBEIQK010000493.1:0-4979 GCA_040376505.1 Alphaproteobacteria bacterium
CCAGGGCGTCACCGACACCGCCGGAGATGGCGCCGCGGTGCTGATCCTCCGCCGGGAGGGCGAGGCGGCGCTGCCCTGGGGCCCGCTACCGGCCTCGACCGCCCCCCGCGCCCGCGCCGCCCGCGCCTGGGCCGCCGAGGGGCTGATCGACGCCGCCGCCCGCCTGCTGCGCCAGAGCCCGGGGCCCACCACCCAGGGCCCGACGATGGGCCTCTACGCCGCCGAGACGATGGAGGGCCTGCAGCGGGCCATCCAGCAGGGGGATCGCGGGCCCGGCGGGCCGCTGCGCCTCGCCCTGGTGGCCGAAGACGCCGCCGCCCTGCGCCCTCGGGCCGAGGCGGCGCTCCAGGCCCACCTCCGCGGCGATCCCCTGCCCCGGGGCGCTGCCCTCTCCGAGCACCCCGTCGAAGGGCAGCTCGCCGCCGTCTTCGCCGGGGCGGGCGCGGCCTACCCCGGCATGGGGGGCAGCCTGCTCGGCCGCTGGCCGCAGTTGGGGGCCTTGCTGTCCCGCCGCTTCGCGCGCTGGGAAGAAGCCCTGTCCTGGGCCCGCTCGGCCGGCGCCCCCAACGCCCAGGGCCAGCTCTGGGCCAGCTCGGCCCTCTGCCAGCTCCACACCGAGCTGACCACCACCCTGCTGGGCCTGCCCTTTCAGTCGACCTTTGGCTACTCCTCGGGGGAGACGAACTCCCTGCTGGCCGCCGGGCTTTGGGCCGACGCCGACGCGATGATGGCCGAGTCGGCGCGCAGCGGCCTCTTCCAGGAGTCGCTGGCCGGCGGCTTCTCCGCTGTGGCCAGCGCTTGGGGCACGGCGCGGGTCGACTGGGTGCTCTACTGGCTGCGGGCCCCGGTCTCGACGGTGGCGGCGGCGGTGGCCCAGGCCGGGCCGCGGGTGCACATCTCGATCATCCACACCGATCAGGACTGCGTCGTCGCCGGGGAGCGGGCCGGGGTGGAGGCGGTGGTCAACGCGGTGGGCCGGCGCGCCGCCCTGCCCCTGCCCTACCCGCTGGCCGCCCATGTCCCCGAGGTGCTGCAGGTCGAGTCGACCTGGCGGTCGCTGCACGATCGCACCGTTCACCCGCGGCCAGGGCTGCGGGTCTACAGCGGCGCCTGGGGGCGGGCCTACGAGCCCGATCGCGAGCGCTGCGCCACCGCCCTCACCGAGCAGGCCACCGGCACCCTCGATCTGCGCCCGCTGATCGAGGCCGCCTACGCCGATGGGGCGCGCATCTTCGTCGAGCATGGCCCCCAAGGGCTGGTGCGGCACTGGATCGGCGAGGTCTTGGGCGAGCGGCCCCACCTCGCGGTCAGCCTGGACCGGCGCAACCACGGAGCCGAGAGCACCCTGCTCTCGCTCGGCCGGCTGTGGGTGGCCGGGGTGCCGATGAACGAGGAGGCCCTCGGGGCGCTGATCGCCGTCCGTCCGCCGGGCCCCTGGTCGGGCCCGCTCTTCCGCCAGCCGGCCCACCCCCCGGCCCTGCGCCTGCCGCCCTGGCCCGAGGCTCCCGTGGACAATTCTGAACCTGTAACCTATGTTACACTCAAGCCAGCCACCGGGGAACTGGCGCCCGCCCCGCGTCTGGCGCCGGTCGAGGCCCTGCCCGCGGAGGTGCTGGTCGCACCTGCGCAGCCCGCCCTGCCGGCCCCGGGGTGGACCGGGGATCCGAGCGTGGCGAGGCGCATCAGCGCCCACATGGCCCAGCTCTCGGCCATCCACCAGGACTTTGTGTCGGGTCAGGCGGCGCTGCAAATGCGCTTCTTGGAGGGGCAGCAGCGGGTCTGGGCGGCACTTGTGGCCGGTCCAACGGCGGCGCCCCCGCCTCCCGCCGCTCTGCCGACACCGGCCCCGGTGGTGGCCCCAGCCCCCCTCCCGCCGGCCGTGGTCCCCGTCGAGAAGCCCGTCGCCATCGCTGCTCCCGTGGCTCCCGCTGCTCCCGTGGCTCCCAAGCCCCCGGCGCGCCCCGCCACCGCCGGCCCGCGCGGTATGACCCTCGACAAGGCCGGCCTGATGGTGCACGCCGGCGGCGCCATCTCCAGCATCTTCGGCCCGAAGTTCGCCGCCCAGGACGCCTACCGCCGCCAGTGCCGGATGCCCCTGCCGCCCCTGCTCCTCGCCGATCGCATGACCGGCCTCGCCGCCGAGCCGGCCAGCATGGGCAAGGGTGTGGTCTGGACTGAGACCGATGTGACCGAAGAGAGCTGGTACCTGAACCGTGGACGGATGCCCACCGGCATCCTGATCGAGTCGGGCCAGGCCGATCTGCTGCTGATCTCCTACCTCGGCTGCGATCTGCTCAACCGCGACGAGCGGCTCTACCGCTTGCTCGGCTGCGAGATGACGATCACGGGCGACCTGCCCCGCCCGGGCGAGACGCTGCGCTACGAGATCCACGTCGACGGCCACGCCCGGCAGGGCGCCGTGCGGCTCTTCTTCTTCCACTACGACTGCCATGTCGACGGCGTGTTGCGCATTCAGGTGCGCGGCGGCCAGGCCGGCTTCTTCACCGAAGAGGAGCTGGCGACCTCGGCCGGCATTCTGTGGACCCCCGAGGAGGGCGCCGCCCGCCTCTCGGCCACGGCCCGCCTCGATCCGCCGGCCGTGGAGGGCGCTCCTTCGGCCTACACGGCCGACGCGGTGGCCGCCTTCGCCGCCGGCCGGCCCTGGGACTGTTTTGGCCCCGCCTGGCGCTGGACGATGACCCACCTCGACACGCCGCGCATCCAAGACGGCCGAATGCTCTTTCTCGGCGAGGTCACCCACTTTGAGCCCCGCGGCGGGCCCTGGGGGCGCGGCTACCTGCGGGCCACCACCCCCGTGACGCCCCAGGACTGGTTCTTTGAGGGCCACTTCCTGAACGATCCCTGCATGCCCGGCACGCTGATGTTCGAGGCCAGCGTGCAGACCCTGAGCTTCTTCATGGCCGCGATGGGCTTTACCCTGCGCCGCGACGGCTGGCGCTTTCAGCCGGTGCAGAACGAGGCTGTGAAGATGCGCTGCCGGGGGCAGGTCACCCCCCAAAGCAAGCAGCTCGTCTACGAGATCTTCGTCTCGGAGGTCCACGCCGGGCCCACGCCGCGGGTCTGGGCCGACCTTCTGTGTACGGTTGACGGTCTCAAGGCCTTCCACGCCGAGCGCTTTGGCCTGGAGCTGGTGCCGGGCTGGCCGGGGGCGCCGCTGCTGCCGGGCGACCCCCGGGCCCTGCGCACCGAAGACGGCCTGCTGCTCGACAAGAACGCCCTGCTGGCCAGCGCCGTCGGCCGGCCGAGCCTCGCCTTTGGCCCCGGCTACGCGCGCTTCGACGCCGGCCGCCACGCGCCGCGCCTGCCCGGGCCGCCCTACCACTTCATCAGCCGGGTGGTGTCGGTCTCGGCCCCCTTTGGCGCGATGGCCCCCAACACCACCGTGGTGGTCGAGCTCGATCTGCCGGCCGAGCCCCTCTCGCCGGCCGAGCAGATGGAGGCGGCGCTCCAGCCCTGCGGCTGGCTGGCCTCCTGGTCGGGCTGCACCCTGTCGTCGCCCACGGATCTGTTTTTCCGCAACCTCGATGGAAAGGGCCAGCAGCACCGGCTCCTCCAGCCGGGCGACCGGCGGCTGACCACCCAGGCCACCCTGCGCAAGATGGCGCGCACCGCCGGCATGATCATCGTCCACTTCGAGGTGGCCTGCTCCGTTGACGGCGCCCCCCTCTGGGAGATGGAGACCAGCTTTGGCTTCTTCCCGGCCGCCGCCCTGGCCTCCCAGGCTGGACTGACGGCACCCCCTGCCGAGCGCGACTGGATCGCCGCCCCGGGCGAGGTCGAGCCGGTGACAAGCCGCGGCCGACTGTGGATGATCGACCGGGTCACGGGCCGCTGGCCGACCGGCGGCGCGGCGGGCCTGGGGCGCATCCGCGGCGAGAAGGACGTCTCCCCCGACGCCTGGTACTTCAAGGCCCACTTCTACGATGATCCCGTGCAGCCCGGCTCCCTCGGGGTCGAGGCGCTGATGCAGCTCCTGGGCCTGCTGGTGGAAGCGCAACGGCCGGGGGCCAGGCTCCGCCTGGGCGCTCCGGGCGTGTCGCTGGGTTGGCGGTACCGCGGGCAGGTGCTCCCCCTGGATCAGCGCGTGACCTTGCTCGTCGAGGTCACGGCCTGGCGGGCAGAGGGCCGCGCCGAGCGGGTGGAGGCCGAGGGCTCGCTGTGGGTGGACGGCAAGCGAATCTACGCCCTCACGGGGCTGAGCCTGCTCGTCGAACCCGCGTAACTTCGCGTTACGGCTCGCTTTTTTCGGTACGCGCTACGGCAGGGAGCCCGTAGAGGGCCACCAGGGCCTCGGCCAGATCGTCGAGCAGGGCCGCGTCGGCCCGCGGCTCCAGCGCGGCGCTCAGGCCATTCTCGGTGGGCTCCACCACGAGGGGGGCGTAGGGCGCCGCAAAGCGGAGGGTCAGCAAGGCGCAGGGCCACGTCTGTCCACGGTAGCTGCGAAGCTCCTCGCTGCGCTCCACCGCCTGCAGCGCGCCGACCGGCCAGCGCACGGCCCGAAAGAGGCCCTGGACCCCGATCTCCGCCGGCCCGAACTCCCAGCGGAGCACATAGCTGCGCAGGGCCAGCGCGCAGAGCGCGAGCAGCACGCCGCCGAAGCCGAGGCCGAGGGCCAGCGACCCCAGGGCCCCGCCCACCGCGCCCGCCCAGGCCTGGTCCCCGGCGTCGACCCCACCCCCCACGCCGAGCCCCACCCCCAACAAACCCCCCAGCAGGCCCATGCCCCCGTGCTTCGCCGTGTAGCCCGGCCGCCGGTGGAGAATCAGCGGCAGGCCAGCCCGTCGCCAGCGGTCGACCCGGTGCTCCAGCGTCGGGCGCAGCGCGCGCAGGGCCAGGGCGGCGGCGGTCTCCAAGGAGAAGGTGGCCAGCGGCAGCGGGTGGAGCCCCTGATCGGTCGAGACGGCGAGGCGGGGCTCCAGGTGAACCGCACGCAGCGCGTCGAGGGCGACGATCAGGCG
>JBEIQK010000180.1:0-9809 GCA_040376505.1 Alphaproteobacteria bacterium
GCGGCCCGGGCTGCACATAGACCACGCCCGAGTCCACCCCCGAGGTGTCGCTGCGGGCCGAGCCGATCAGCAGGTCGCCGATCCCGTCGCCGGTGAGGTCGGCCCCGCCGACGATCGGCCCGGCGACGCGCTCACCGGTGGAGGGGCCGGTGAAGATGGCGTTGGCGTTGGTGTAGGTGAAGCTGCCCGAGAGCGCGCACTCGGTCTCATCGCCATTGCAGTTGTTGTCGAGCCCGTCGTTGCAGATCTCGGTGGCCCCGGGGCTGGCGGCGGCGCTGGTGTCGTCGCAGTCGGTGGCGTCGGAGATGTAGCCGGGGGGCTGCTCGCACGAGGAGATGGTGGTGGCGGCGTCGCCATAGCCGTCGCCGTCGGCGTCGCGGTAGAAGGGGATGCCGTCGCCGCCTGGCTCGTCGATGACCGTGTCGCAGTCGTTGTTGATGCCATCACACAGCTCGACCGCGTCGGGGTGGATGGCGGCGTTGTCGTCGTCGCAGTCCACGTCGGCGGCGTAGCCGTCGGCGTCGTTGTCGGGCGGCACGTAGGGGGCGGGGCCCTCTTCTTCGGGCAGCACCACGCCCTTGTCTTTGTTGCAGGCCATCGCCAGAGCAAGCAGGGAGAGCGGGAGCAGACGGCGCATCAGGACCTCGCCCGGCTCGTGTAACCGGGCAGGAAATCAGCGACCGCCGCCCGCGTTGAGCCAGTCGATCAGCCGGTCGACGTCCCGCCAGCGGTTGCGGTTGCGCGGCGCGCCCAGCATCGTGAAGGCCACGCGCCGGCCGTCCTCGGTGCGGATGACGGCGGTGAAGCAGTAGCGGGCGGTGTCGGTGTAGCCGGTCTTGGCGCCGAGCACGTCGATGTCTTTGCGCTCGACGATGCGGTCGGTGGTGTAGAGGCGGCGCACCCGGTCGCGGCTGATGTCGTGGAAGTCCCAGTAGGGGGCGTTGACCACCGCGGCGGTGCTGGGGTGCAGCGAGGCGGCCAGGACCGCCCGGGTCATGTCGCGGGCCGTGCTGAGGTTCTCGTCCTCGGCCCCCGAGGGGTCGGCGAAGGTGCTCTGGCTCATGCCGAGCTCGCCGGCGACGCTGTTCATGCGCTCCACGAAGGTCTCGAAGGGCAGGCCGGCCACCCCGGACATCGCGTAGGCGGCGCCGTTGTCGCTGCGCACGAGGCTGGCGCCCAGGAAGTCCCAGCCGGTGGCGCAGGTGCCCGAGCGCAGCTTGCTGGCGGTGCCGGGCAGGCTGGGCCGATCGATGCTCTGCAGGCAGAGCTCCTGATCGAGGTTGGGTGACTCGGTCATCGCCGCCAGCGCGCCCACCAGCTTGGTGAGGGAGGCCACCGGGCGCCGATCGTCGGCGTTGCGGGCGATGAGGACCTTGCCGGCGTCGAGGTCGTAGACGAAGACCGCCCGGCTGGCGAAGTCGGGCCCGCCCTGGGTGAGGGGAGCGCCCTCCATCGCCTCGACGGCGAGCAGGTTCTCGTGCAGCTCGGCCGGGAACCAGGCCGGGGCGACGAAGCCGTCGGGCTCCGCCTCCAGCGGCGGCGCGTCGACCTCGGCGACCGGGTGGAGATCGGCGGCGGCCACCGTCACGGGCGGGGAAGAGGCTGGCGCGGCCGACACCGCGAGGAGGCTGGCCTGAACGGGCGGCACGGACAGGGGAGCCGCGGCGACCGCCAGCACGGCCGACGGGGCCTCGATCGTCGCGGCGGCGACGGGATCCTGGCCGAGCTTTTCATACAGGGCGCCGCCGAGGATCAGCGCGGAGGTGACGAGGAAGGAGGCGGCGGCGGTGCGAAAGAAGTCAGCCATCGGCAGGGGGCCCTCTGGGCGGCGGCGCGGGTGGGTCGGCGCGGCGGGACGGGCAAGAGAACCATGTTGGTCTTGTCGTGTCAAGGCCATGGGATCGGCTTTGGGTGAGGTGCGGCGCGGGCACTTGGGGGCTGGTCAGCCCCCAAAGGGGCAAATAGCCAGGGGCGCATGATCAACAACGCTCCTCCTCCTTCCCTGGCGCGGCGCATCGCCGATGCGCCGGCCTTCCAGAACCTGGTCACGGGCTGCATCATCGTCGCGGGCGTGGTGATTGGCATCGAGACCTCCAACGCCTTGGTGGAGCAATGGGGGGGCCTGCTTCATCTCATCGACAAGGTGATCCTCTGGATCTTCGTCGCCGAGGCGGTGGTGAAGATCGCGGCCGAGGGCAAGAACCCGTGGAACTACTTTAAAGACCCGTGGAACGTCTTTGACTTCCTGATCGTGGCCGTCTGCTTCATGCCGATCCACACCGAGTATGTGGCGGTGCTGCGGCTGGCGCGGCTCTTCCGGGTCTTCAAGCTGGTGCGGGCCCTGCCCAAGCTGCAGATCCTGGTTGGCGCCCTGTTGAACTCGATCCCCAGCATGGCCTACGTCGGCCTCTTGCTCGGCATCCTGTTCTACGTCTACGCCGTGGCCGGCTGCTTCATCTTCGGCCCCAACGATCCGCGCCACTTCGCCAGCCTGCCCCTGGCGATGCTCACGCTCTTCCGCATCGTCACCGGCGATGCCTGGACCGACGTGATGTACATCAACATGTATGGCTGCGACAAGTTCGGCTACGACGGCCGCGAGCACATGTGCACCATGCCCAATGGGAGCCCGGTGGGCGCCACGCTCTACTTCGTGAGCTTCATGCTCTTTGGCGCGATGGTGATCTTGAACCTCTTCATCGGCGTCATCATGAACGGCATGGAAGAAGCCCGCGAGGAGAACGACGCCCGCGAGGCTCAACTCCGCGGCGACAGGCCCGCCACCCTGGCCGAAGACATCCAGGTGCTGCAGGGCGAGCTGTCGACCTTGCAGAACCGCCTGATGATCCTGCACCACCGGGCGCTGGAGACCGACAAGAGCAAGAGCTGATCGGGTATTTAAGGGCGCTCGCTCCCGGGCGCCCAAGCGAAGAACCCCTGGCCGGTGGGCCAGGGGTTCGTTCGTTGTGGGAGGCGGAGGGCCTACCAGGCGGTCTTGCGACGGATGCGCTTCATGCGGCCGCCGGCCTTGCGGACGGCCAGCAGGCCACTCTTCCGCAGGCGGACCTTCTTGTGCTTGTGCTTGAGCTTGGCGCGATGACGCGCCGACTTGTGAGAGCGGACCGATGAGGCCATGATGATGTCTCCAAACCGAAAGACCCGGCCCGCTATCCCAGCCCATCGCATTCGTGCAAGGTGATCCCCCAAAGCAGGGAGCGCTGCGCCGCGGGGCCGAGGCCAGGATAGGCTTCCGCCCCATGAGACGCGCTGGCATTCTCCTCCATCCCACCAGCCTCCCCGGATCGGGCCCTTGCGGCGATCTCGGCGATGGCGCCCTCCACTTCCTCGACTGGCTGGCTGCTGGCGGGGTCTCCCTGTGGCAGGTGTTGCCGCTCAACCCGCCGGGGGCCGGCTTCTCGCCCTACGACAGCCCCGGCTGCTTCGCGGCGGGCACCCACCTGCTCAGCGTGGATCGCCTGGTGCGCGACGGGCTGCTCAAGCCCGGCGAGGTCAACCTGCCGCCGCGCGGGGCCGGGCTGCCCGATCGGGTCGACGTCGCCCGGCTCACCGAGTGGCACGAGCCGCTGGTTGACAAGGCCGCGGCCCGCTACGCCGAAGAAGATCCCGGCGCCATCGACGCCTTCGCCAAGGCCGAGCGCTGGGTGAACGACTGGGCGCTGTACCGGGCCCTGCTGCGCTACCGCGGCGCCATCGACTGGTTTGAGCTGTCACCCGCCCTGCGCGATCGCCGGCCCGACGCCCTGGAGAAGGCGCGCGCTGAGCACCAGGGGGCGATCCGCCGGGAGATCGCCGCCCAACTGCTCTTTCGGCGGCAGTGGGGCGAGGTGCGGGCGGCGGCCCGGGCACGCGGCATCTCGATCATGGGCGATGTGCCCATCTTCGTCTCGGGCGGCGGGGTCGATGTCTGGGCCCACCGCGAGCTCTTTCGCGGCCATGGCGACGCCGAGCGGGGCTGGGCGGCCGATCCCGTCACCGGGGTGCCGCCGGACTACTTCTCGCCGATGGGCCAGCGTTGGGGCAACCCGCACTACAACTGGCCCGTCCACGAGCAGAGCGGCTTCTCCTGGTGGATCGACCGCATCCGCTCGGTGCTGGCCCTGGTCGACGAGGTGCGCATCGACCACTTCCGCGGCTTCGCCGCCGCCTGGGAGATCGCCGCCAACACCGACGACGCCCGCACCGGGCGCTGGTCGCCAGCGCCGGGTCGGCAGCTCTTTGAGGCGGTGAAGGCGGCCTGCGGGGCCCTGCCCCTGGTGGCCGAAGACCTCGGCGTGATCACGCCCGACGTCGAGGCCTTGCGCGACGGGCTTGGGCTGCCGGGCATGAAGATCCTGCAGTTCGCCTTTGGCGACGACGCCAGCCACGCCTTCTTGCCGCACAACTACCCGAGCCCGCGGTGGGTGGTCTACACGGCTACCCACGACAACGACACCAGCCGCGGCTGGTACCAGGGGGCCGGCGACAAGGCGCGGCACCGCTACCGCGTCTACGTCGGCCGCGACGGCGCGGAGCCCCACTGGGATCTCATCCGCCTCGCCTGGAGCAGCGTCGCCGAAACCGCGATCGCGCCCATGCAGGATGTGCTTGGCCTCGACAGTTGGGGCCGGATGAACACCCCAGGCACGCTCAAGGGCAACTGGTCGTGGCGGGCTACCAACCTGCCGGACTGGGGCGCCTGGCGCCTGCGGGAGCTGGCCGAGACCTATGGCCGGCTGCCGGTCTGATCCGCGACCCCTCTCTCCTTCGGACTGCGCATGATCAAGGGCCTCATCAACCTCCCCTTCAAGGTGCTCGGCCGCGTCTCGCGGGCGGTGCAGGACCGCCAGGACGCCGCCATGAAGGCCCGTCATGGCGAGGGCGACACCCGCGAAGACTGGCAGAGCAACGCCAACATCCCCGCCTTCGACACCCCGGCCGACTACGATCCCGGCCCGATGAGCGCCAGCGCCGCCGACCTCTCCCGCTGGTTCGCCGCCGGCGATCCGCCGGTGGTCGTGGTGGATGTGCGCCCCGGAGACTACGTCGGGCCGCGGATGCCCGGCGTGGAGCACATCCCCTACGCCAGCCTGCCCCTGCGCCTCTCCGAGCTGCCCCCCGAGGGCACCCGAGCGGTGCTGGTCTGCGCCGACGGCAAGGCCGCCTTGGAGGCCACCCGCTTCGTGCGCTTTCGCGGCAATGACGACGCCTGGGCCCTGCAAGGCGGCGTGGCGGCCTGGGCGGCCCTCGGCAAGAAGGTGCTCTCGTGACGGCGCGGGCCCTCTCGCTGATCACGCTGACCCTGCTCGGCGGCGCCCTGCTCGCCTGCGGGGGCAGCTCCTGCGGGCGCAACGTCGCCAAGGTGGTGCCCGCCGTTGGCGCGGCCAACCCGGAGTACACGGTGGAGCCGGTCGACTGCGACCCGCCGATCACCCTGCCGGCCGCCCAGGGCTGCAGCCAGAAGACCATCACCTGCGGCGACACGGTGGCCGGCAACAACGCCACTGGCCGCTACAACTTCGAGGATGACTTCTACACCGGCAAGTTCTGCTCGCCCGAGCGGCACGACTACGAGAACTCGCCCGAGGCCGTCTTCCTCCTCAACATTCCCGGTGATGTGCAGGCCGACGTCACCATGGTCTCGGACTGCGAAGACCTCGATCTGGCCAGCGTGCAGTGGAATGATCGCACCAAGTGCCCGACGATCAACCACACCACCGGCCCCTGCGAGATGAGCACCAAGCGCGGTGGCGGCACCATCCGCATCACCAGCGTGGACAAGCCCGAGAGCCACCTGATCATCGTCGATGGCAAGAAGGGCGTCACCGGCAACTTCCGCCTGTCGGTCAAGTGTACGACCTACCGCTAGCCCCGCCGCGGCGGTTGGGTTGAGCCGGGCCGGTTGGGGGCGGCTGCTCCAGGCCCTGGCCTCGGTGGCGGTGCTCTACGCCCTCAGTCGGCAGGTCGACGCGGCCCAGATGGCGCTGCTGGCCGATCGGATCGCGCCCCTGCCGCTGCTCGCCGCGCTGGGCGTCAAGATCCTCTCGCTGGGCCTGCACGAGCTTCGCCTGTGGGTGGCCCTGCCCGCCCCGCGGCCCCGCCTCTCGGTGGTGGTGGCGATCGGCTTCGCCTGCGGGCTGCTCAACCTCGTGCTGCCCGGTCGGGCCGGCGATCTGGCGGTGGTGGTGGCCCTGGGCCGGCGCTGCGGCCAGCCAGCGGCGACGGCCACCGCGGCGGTGGGGGTGGTGGCCTTCCTGGAGGCGGCGCCCTTTGGCCTGCTGCTGCTTGGCCTGCTGGTCTTTCACGCTCCGCTCTGGCAGGCCCTGCTCGGCGAAGATGCCCATCTGCGCGCCATCGAAGGGGTGAGTCTGCTCACCGGGGGCGGGCTTGTGGCGGCGGTGGTGGCGGTCGCCCTCGGCCGTCGCCTCGCCGCCGCGCCGGCCCCCCCGGGGGCCTCCCGGCCGATCAACCTGCTGCGCGACACCCTGCTGCGCGCCACCGACAGCCTGAGCGGCGCCGGCGACGTTGGGCGCAACCTTGGGCTCGGGGTGCTCCAGGTGCTGCTGATGGTCGAGGCCTTCGCGCTGGGGCTCGCCGGAGCCGGCCTGGAGGTGGAGCGGCCCTGGCTGGCCGCCGCCGGGGTGCTGGCGCTGTCGAGCCTCGCCAGCGTGGCCCTGCCGCCCACCTTCGCCGCCGGTCCCGCCGCCGCCAGCGTGGCGATCCTGGGCCTGTTTGGCCTGCCGCCCGAGGCCGCCCTCGCTTATGGCGCCGCCTACTGGCTGATCAGCCAGGTGCCCGCGGTGTTGATGGGCGTACCGGCGAGCCTTTGGCTGCAGCGCAGCGGTGGTGGCGCCGGCGCTGAATGTGATAGCCTGGACAATGGAGGGCCCCCCCCGTGATCTCCGCCTCCTGCCCATCCTGTGCAGCCCCCCTCGTCTTTGCGCACGCCGCCTCGCTCACCGCGGTCTGTGGCGCCTGCGACAGCACGGTGGTGCGCGACGACGTCTCCCTGCGCGACCTGGGCAAGCTGGCCCCCTTTGTGCGCGAGCTCTCCCCCCTGCAAGTGGGCGCCTCCGGCACCTTCGGCGGGCGAGCCTTTCGGGTGGCCGGCGGGCTGCGGCGGGTGCGCCCCGGCGTGCGCTGGAACGAGTGGTACCTCGTCTTTGACGATGGCGCCGTGGGCTGGCTCGGCGAGGGCAACGGCCAGCTCCAGATCTTCGCCACACCCCCCCTGCCGGTGCCCGAGCTGACCGCGCCGCCGGCAGTGGGAGACAAGCGGAGCCTGGGCGGCGCCGACTGGACGGTGAGCGAGGTGAGCGAGGCCGCGCTGGCCGCCGGGGTGGGCGAGCTGCCTTTCGCGCCCACGCTGGGGGCGCCCGTACCCTATGCCGACCTACGCGGCGCCGACGGTGCGGTGGGCACCCTCGACTGGGCGTCGGGGCAGGCGGTGCTCTATGTGGGTGTGGTGGTCGACATCATCGCGCTCAAGCTGGAGGGGCTGCGGGCCTTTGCGGGCTGGAGCGATCCGGTGCTGGTGTCCTTCCAGGGGCCCGAGTTGGAGCCCTCGCGCACGCTGGCCTGCCCCACCTGCGGGGCGGCGGTGGTGCTGCGGGCCCCCGCCGACGCGGCGCGCACCACCTGCCTCTCCTGCGGCAGCGTCATCGGCCACAGCGAAGAGGGCGCCGCGCTGATCGAGGCCCTGCGACAGAAGCCACGCACCTTCCGCCTGAAGCTGGGGGCCCGGGGGCTGCTTGGTGGCGTGCCCTGGGAGATCCTGGGCCTGCTGGAGCGCTATGTCATCGAAGACGGAGAACGCTACACCTGGACGGAGTACCTGCTGCACAACCCCTACCGGGGTTACCGCTGGCTGGTGTGCACCTCCAGCGGCGACTGGACCTCGATCACCCTGCTCACCACGCCGCCCAAGACGATCGACGCCAACACGGTGATGTTCGAGGGTGCGCGCTATTCTGTAGAGAACCGGGGCACCGTCTACATCTCCTATGTGCTGGGCGAGCTGACCTGGGAGGCCAAGGTCGGCGACCGGGTGGCCTCGGTCGACTACAAAGCCGGGCGTCGATCGCTCAGCATGGAGCGCTCTGACGATGAGATCACCTGGTCAGCCGGGGAGTCCATCTCCCAGGACACGGTCATCCAGGCCTTCGACCCGGACTCCATCGAGCCCCCCTGGAAGCCGCCCGCCGGGCCGAGCCCCTACAAGCGGGGCCTCCGGCTGTGGTTGACCCTGCTCTGTTCGCTCTTCGCGGGCGGCGTCTCCTGCGTCGGCTGCTTGAGCTCCGGGGGCGGAGGCTCCACGCGCTTCTCCGACGTCTCCACCATGGGGAACGTCGAGGCGCCCTATGTCTCCGAGGAATTCACCCTGCCGCCGCAGCAAAACGGCGCCGTCAGCCTCTCCGTGACATCACCGGAGGCCTTGTCCGTAAGCCTGATCAACCTGGACAATGGCGAGCTGTACGAGGAGGTCGCCTGGAACGGGCGATCTTTCATGCAGGTCCGGCCCGAGCCGGGGCGCTATGTGGTGCGGGCCTCGCGGGCAGAGGGAGACGCGCCCGTCTCTGTCTCGGTGCAGGTCAATATGGGGGCCCCCGCCATGGGACCCTTTCTCTTGATGGGCCTCTGGTCGGTGGTTGGGCCCTTCTTTCTGATGATCTATCACGTCTCCTGGTACTTCGCCAACGGGACTCGAGAGCGGCTGCCCGCGCCCCCTGCGCCCAACGCCGCTCCGGGAGGGACCGCCCATGTTTCGTAATGGCGGGTGTCTGTTCTTGATCTTCAACCCCCTCGTGGTGCTCCTGCTCCTGGCCTGGTGTGTGTATGGGGTTCAGCACGGCTCGAACTCTGGGGCTTCTGTCGACCGCGTGGTCGACGCCTCGGTGCGCGAGAACCCCGCCTCCTACCGGCCCATCGTTGAAACCCGTCCGGTGCCCAGCGCGTCTTCCGGCGGGAGCGGCGGGAGCGGCGGGAGCGGCGGCTGGAGCGGCGGCAAATAAAGCCGGTCGCTCCGCCTTTGGTTCGGATAGGGGTGGGTGACCAGAGGCAATCCGCTTGATCTCCGCCGCCTGCCCCTCCTGTGGTGCCCCCCTCGTCTTTGCGCACGCCGCCTCGCTCACCGCGGTCTGCGGCGCCTGCGACAGCACGGTGGTGCGCGACGACATCACCCTGCGCGATCTGGGCAAGCTGGCCCCCGCCGACGCGGCGCGCACCACCTGCCTCTCCTGGTTCTATTCGAACGGCACGAGAGAGCCGATCAAACCTGACCCTGATGGTGCCTCGGGGGGCGATGATGATGCGTGATCGGGGTGGCTGGTTCTTTGTGTTCAACCCTTTGATAATGGTGCTGCTGATGCTTTATTTTGTGCATGACTTTGTGTACGGAACAGCGGCGACCGAGAAGCCAGACAAGACGGTTGGCGCATCTGTTCGCGAGAACCCAGCCTCCTACCGGCCGGTGGTGGTCCTGCCCGCCGCGCCGGTGCCCCGCAGCACCCCGAGCAATCCCGGCGCCGTGAGCAGCTCCTCTGGCTCCAACCCATCCGGCGGCGCCGGCGGCGGCTGGAACGGCGGCAAGTAGCGCCGGGGGGCTGCCCGTCGCGCCCCGTGAGGATAGGCAAGCGGCCAAGAGGCCTCGCTTGATCTCTGCAGCCTGCCCCGCCTGCGGCGCCCCCATCACCTACCAGCACGCCGCCTCGCTCAGCACCCTCTGCGGGGCCTGCGACAGCACGGTGGTGCGCGACGACGTCGCGGTGCGCAGCATCGGCAAGCTTGCCCCCTTCGTGCGCGAGCTGTCGCCC
>JBEIQK010000424.1:0-5605 GCA_040376505.1 Alphaproteobacteria bacterium
GTCGGGGCGGGCCTGCAGGGCGAGCTGGTAGGCGGCGGAGGTGCCTTCGCCATAACAAAAGGCCTGCATCGCCGGCAGCTCACCGGCGAACTTGTAGTAGCCACCCACATAGTCGGGGTAGGGCGCCCGCTCGGCGTCCCACTGGTAGCTCTCGATCATCCAGCGGGCGAGGGTGAGGCCGAAGTCGGCCACCTTCTCGTCTTTGGTGCGGCGGTAGTAGGCGTTGGCGGCCATCACCGTCCAGGGGCCGAACTGCACCAGATCGAGGCGGTCCTGGTTGTCGTAGATATAGGCCGGCCAGGGCATGTCACCCTTCACGCGGGCGGAGCGCTCGGCGTAGAAGGTTTGGAAGTATTCCCAGAACTTGGGCAGCGTGGCGATGTAGCTGTCGTCGTTGAAGTAGTCGGCCAGCATGATCAAGGCCAGGGCGGCCTCGCCGGGCACGATGTCATTCTTCATGTTGTAGTAGGGGTGCTCTTTGGGCACATGGTACCCGCGGAAGGTGCCCGACTCGGCCTGCATGAACAGAATGAAGCGGCCGTACTGGCGCAGCAGCTCATCGTACTGCTTGTCCTGGGTGGCCTTGGCCAGCTCGACGAGGCCGAGGAGCTGCACCACGGTGGTGCCGAGCTTGATGTTGCCCTCGTGCTCGTAGTAGGCCATCAGCTGGCCGTCGGGGGCCGGGGCGGTCTTCACGAACTTCTGGGTGAAGTCGAAGGTCTTGCGGGCGCCGACGAGGAAGTCGGTGCGCCGCTGATCGAGGGTCCAGGCCTGGACGAGGTTCCAGGTGGCCAGGGTGTGGCGCACGATGTTGTATTCGTTGGAGTAGCGGTTCTCGTGGGGCCAGTATTTGTAGATGACCTGGCCCTCGGGGCCCATGTTCTGCAGATACCAGTCGCCGCCGGCGATGATGCCGGCCCGCACCGAGGCCAGGGTGACGCCGCTCATCGGGATCTGCGGCACGCCGCGGTAGAGCAGCAGCATCGGGCCATCGGTCATCTGCATGTAGTGGATGTCGCGGAAGATCTCCAGACGGGCCTTGGCGTCGCGCCAGGGCCGGCGCTCGCTCATGTTGCCGACCTTGGCGGCCTCCCGCAGGAAGGAGTCGGCCGAGATCAGCGCCCGGGTGTAGGAGGCCGAGCCGGGCAGGGCGCCGCGCTCCTTGCCATCGGCCGACAGGAGGTAGGCCCCGTCGATGCCGGGCTCCATCAGGGCGTTCAAGAAGTCTTCGTCGCGCGGCTCGACGGTGGCCCGCTCGGTGACGCGGCGCAGCTCGAGGGTCAACTGGGGCAGGTGGGCGGCGAGGTGGGGAAAGCCCAGCAGCTCGACGTCGCGGCGGTGGATGCGCTCGAGATCGGTGATCAGCTCTTCGAGGGCGCCCTGCAGGCTGCGGTTGCTGGCGAAGGCGGTGACCAGCTCTTTGCCCTGGCCGCGCAGGGTGGCCGAGAAGGTCCAGTCCTTGGTCTCGCTGGGCAGGTCGGGGAAGCCGTCGATGCGGGCGCCCTGGATGCGAGCCCGGATGTACTTGAAGCAGAGCTCGGCCACCTGCGGCGGAAAGGAGACCGCCTTTTCGAGCACCTGGTACAACTGTTCACCGTTGGCCCCCACGCGGAAGAGGGCGAAGCGGCTCATCTGGTCGTGGTGATACAGACGGGTGCGCAGGTTGCGGCCGCGGCTGACGCTGGCGGAGGCCCGCCCCTGCACCAGCACCACCTTGGCCCCTTTGGCGAGGAGGGCGTCGGCCAGGGCGTTCTCGTCGGTGCCGTCGAGGAGGGGCGTGAGGGCGGCGTCACCGAGGAGGTCGACCTCGGCGGTGCCGGCGGGCAGGCCGCTGACCTTGCCCGGGCTGTCGCTGGCGACGGCGCCGCCGATGCGCTTGACCTGCTCCACGGCGTCGAAGGAGAGGGCGGCGCCGCCGGTGGACTTGAGCGCGCTGGCGAGCCGCTCGGCGTCGGTGGCGCCCGGCCGCACGATGCCCTCGAGGCTGGCGTTTCCGCTGATCGGGCTGCGGCCATCGGGCGAGCAGGCGGCCGGGGCGAGGCCCAGGACCAATCCGAGGATCAACGGCAGCAGCAGGCGGGGCGGACGGGGCATCGAGCTCTCCAAAGGGCCGCCCCCGTAACCAGCTTGCTGCGCGCTGCCCTGCGCTCTTTCGCGCTAGTAGGTGAGGAAGCGCGGGTCGAGCATCACGACGGTCAAGACCGAGCCCCAGGCGGCGTCGAGGCTGGAGGTGAGCCCATAGACGGCCGACCAGTGGGCCTCCAGCTCATCGAGCTCTTCGTCGGTGGCGGCGATGGCCAGCAGCCCCCAGTGAGCCCGGCCGAGCAGCGCCCGAAACTGGGAGTCGCCCGGCCGCAGGTCTTCGGTGAGGGCGGGCAGCAGGCGGCCATCGCCGGCCAGGGCCTGCCCGGCGAGGTGGGGGCCGGCGACCTCGGCCACCCGGGTCTGGATCAGCGTCCAGGTGAGGCCGGGATCTCGCTGGGGATCGGTGAGCAGCTCGCCGTCGACGGCCCCGCCGAGCACCCGGTAGCCGAACAGGTCGTTGTCGAGCATGTCCCAGCCGCCGGTGATCCAGGTGAAGCCGCCCAGGTCTGCCAGCAGGCTGCGCAGGTGGCTGGCGAGCAGCAGGCGGGCGGTGGTGGCGCCTTCGATCTCCGCAGGGCTGGCCTCGGCGGTAAGCGCGCCGGCCTGGTAGGCCGCCGAGCGGGTGATGGCGCGAACGACGGCCTTGCCGCGCAGCTCGTCGCGCAAGAAGTCGCTGCGCGCGCCGGTCAGCAGGTCGAAGTCCTCCACGGTGGTCTGCCGGCGCAGCAGGCCCTCGGAGAGGGTCTCCACCGCGCAGGCGGCGAAGCGGGGGTCGAGGGCGATGGCGCGCCCGAGGTCCTCCAGCCCATCCACCGGGGTGCCAAACCAGGCCGGCTCAACCTGTAGCGTGGCCGGACCGAGGTTCTCGCGCTCGACGTGGTAGCGCTCCATCTCCAGGTGGTTCTGGTCGGCCAGGGCGATGAAGCCAAAGAGGGTCGCCGCCACCGGCTCCATCGCGGCGTGACAGGCGATGCAGGTGGGGTTGGTGCGGATGGCCTCGTCGGCGGCGCCGGCGGTGAGCGAGACATTGCCCGAGACCGAGACCGGCCGCTCCAGGAAGTCATCGCAGGCGAGCAGCTTGATGAGGGTGGCGGTGCGGCCGCGGTTGTAGTTGAAGGTGGGGCTGATGTAGCGAATCCACATCCCGTTGGTGGAGAGCACCCCGGCGGCGGGCCGGCCGTCTGTATAGCGCGCCGGGCGCCAGCCTCCTCCGCCCGCCTCAATCTCCTCGACCAGCCACATCTCCAGGGCCAGATCATTGGACATCGTCCAGTCGGCGGTCACGATCTCGGTGTAGGGCAGGTCTTCCGCCAGCACCCGCGCGATCAGCCGCAGCGGCTCTTCTCCCACGGTGCGCAGAAAGTCGTACTGCTGACTGTCATCCAAGCGGTGATCTGTGTAGAACACGCGGTAGTCGTCGATCGAGGTGAGCCAGCGCTCCTGGTAGAGGCGCACCATCTGCGCCTCAAAGCGGGGATCGGCCAGCCACTGTTCGCGCAAGGTGTTGAGGGCGGCCGGATCGGCAGCGACGGCGTCGAGCTCTTCGAGGGTGGGCAGCACGCCACGCAGATCGAGGCTGAGCCGCCGCGCGAGGCGGGGCGGGTCGAGGGGCAGGAGGGCCGAGACGGCAGGGGTCTCGGTCGAGGGCCCCGGCTCCGGCGCGGGTGTGGCGGGGTCGTCGCCGCAGGAGAGCAGCGGCAGGCAGAGCAGCAGGGCGGGGAGCAGGCGGCGCATGGTCAGTACACCATCAGCTTGGGAGCGATGGCCTCCAGCTCCGACAGGTCCACGCACACCGAGCCCAGCTGTTCGACGTTCTCCCAGGAGAGCGCGCCGCAGCCCGAGCCGTCGGGCACGAGCTCCAGTCGGTACCAGGTGGCGTCGGACTGCCGCAGCGACACCGTCCCGCTCACTGGCTGGGTGAGGCCGTCTTCGATGTCGATCAACACCGACTCCAGCTCGATCGCCACGCCGTCGACCTCCACATAGCCATCGACCGCGTAGCGGGTGAGCGCCGCGCCCAATTCGCCCCTGACCTCCAGAAAGCCGGAGAACCCGCGCCCGAGCCAGGTGGGGGACTTCTCGTCGGAGAAATAGCCGCTGAGCGAAGATTGAAAGAACAGGCCTTCTTCGGTGTCGCCCATGACCAGCATGAACACACCGGCCCCCTGCATGCTCGTGCCATCCGGCCGGTAGATGGCGTAGTCGGCGGGCTGGGACATCAGGCGAAATGTGCCCGTCCAGGTGCCGTCGCTGGCAACCTCACGTTCATCCTCCAGCAGCAGCCCGGCGGCGCCCTGAAAGAAGTGCCCGTCGTCGGTGGTGCAGCCATCGAGGTTCTGAAAGCCGTCGGAGAAGGCGCTCTCACCTGGACAGTCCTCGTCGGCCGCGGTCATCAACGCGAAGAAGTTCACCACGATGTCCTGGGGGCGTGGGAATCCGAGCGAGAAGACCGATTCGATCTGCGCCGCGACCTCCTCGGGGCTGAGCTGCGGCGCGTGGGGATCGTCCACCACGAGGTGAGACCAGTCTTCATAGGCCCCGCTGTCGCCGGGCGGCGCATCCACCGCCCCCTCGTCGGCGCGGGTGGGGGTCTTGGGGGACGAACAGCCCAGCAGCAGGGCCAGGAGCGGGCTCATCCATCCTCCAACAGGCAGGTCAGGGGCTCCATCTCGGCGCCCAGGATCGGGCCGGGATCGACGCCGGCGAGGTGCAGCAGCGTGGCGCCGATGTGCGAGGGATCGATCAGCACCCCGCTTGTGCCGCTCTCATCGAGCTCACCGGTGTCGGGCACCACGGGGATGCCGCCCATGTCGGCGTTGTAGGCGCCCACCACCTGATCACCGCGAATGCCGCCGCCCATCAGCATCAGCGAGGTGGTGGTCCAGTGGTCTTTGCCGCCGGAGCCATTGAGCACCGGAAAGCGGTTCATCTCGGAGAAGACGACCACCGTGACCTCGTCGAGCAGCCGGTCGCTGGTGAGGCCGGGGCGACGCTCCAGCTCTTGCATCAGGAAGGTCAGGTTGGTGAACAGACCTTGGTAGCTCGGCGACTGGCGGGTGAGCTCGGTGTGGTGATCCCAGCGTAGATCCTCAAAGCCGCGGTCGGAGACCAGGACGCAGCGGGAGATGCCGCTGGCGAGCAGCTCGAGGCCCGCCTGGATCTGGGTGCTGGCGTCCGAGACCGAGACATCGAGGACATCCGATACAGAGGGGATCTGCGCCCAGTCGTCGAGCATACGTTCATAGCCCTCATACAGACGGGACTGGGCGCCCAGGCCCGCCTCGCCGCGCGCTCGCGCCAGCCGCGCCGCCACCAGCGCCGCCTGCTCCTGCCGCACCGCCTCGGCCGGCAGCGCGTGCCCTTCGCGGCTGCCCGCAAAGAGCGTGCCGTCGAGGAGGGCGGAGAGCTGCCCGCTCTGGCCGATGCGCACCACCGAAGAGGCGGCGCTGCCCGCGTAGGAGGGCCCGCGTATGACAAGGTGCCCAAGGGGCAGGTGCTCGGGGCTGGCGGCGGCCAACAA
>JBEIQK010001109.1:0-1676 GCA_040376505.1 Alphaproteobacteria bacterium
CGGTGCAGGACGGCGTCTCCCTCGCGGATCTTGGCGGCCTCGGTGGCGGCGGGGCGGTTTAAGTAGGAGGCCGTCACCACGGGGCCCTTCACCACGAATTCGCCGATCTCACCGGGCTTTACGCGCAGGTCGTCGCTCCATGCGGCGATGGGGGCGTCGGTGATGCGGATGATGCGCAATTCCACGCCGGGCACGGTGCGGCCGATGCAGACGCCGGCCCCGGCCTCGGTGCGCGGGCGGGCCTCTTGCAGCAGGGTGTGGGAGTCCACGCTGGCCACCGGCAAGGCCTCGGTGGCGCCGTAGGGGGTGTGGATCGCCGCCTCGGGGCGCAACAGCGTGCTCATCCGCTCCAGGATGATCGGCGCCATCGGCGCTCCCGCCGAGATGATCCGCTTGAGCGAGGGGCGGCGCACCCCATGGGCGGCGGCGTAGCGGCCGACGGTGTCGAGGAGGGCCGGCGAGCCGAACATGTTGGTGACGCCGAAGTCGTCGATGGCGGCGAGCAGCTTTTTGGGGTCGACCCGGGAGGGCCGGGTGAAGTCCATGTCGGGCACGATGGTGGTCATGCCCAGGGCCGGATCGAAGAGGGCGAAGAGGGGGAAGGTGGGGAGGTCGACCTCGCCCGGCTGGATGTCATAGGTCTCGCGGATGAGGTCGACCTGGGCCAGGAAGGTGCGGTGGGCGTACACAGCGCCCTTGGGCACCCCGGTGGCCCCGCTGGTGAAGAGGATGGCGGCGGTCTCCTCGGGCTGGGTGTCGGCCATCGCGTAGGGGGCCTCGCTCTGGCCCTTGCGCTTGACCTCCTCCAGGCTGTAGCCGCCCCAGAAGAGCCGCGGCCCCACGGTCACCAGGGTGCGGATGCTGGCCCGGCCCCAGCGCAAGATCACCCGCGCGGCGTGGGCGGCGGGGATGCCGATGAAGGCCTCGGGGGCGGCCTCGGCGAGGCAGGCCTTGAGGTGCCGCAGCCCGATGCCCGGGTCGATGAGGACCGGCACCGCGCCCACCTTGAAGATGGCGAAGGTGAGCGCGAAGAACTCCAGGCTGGGCTTCACCATCAGGGCGGTGCGGGTGCCCCGTTTGATGCCCACCGCCTCGAGCCCGCGGGCGATCACGTCGCTGTCGTGGTCGAGTTGGGCGTAGGTGAGGTGGGTGTAGGCCACCTTGCCCATCGCGTCTTTGCCCTGGGGGTAGAGCACCGCCATCGTGTAGGGCTGAGCGCGGGCCTGGCGGGGCAGCCAGGCGGCGATGTTGTGGGCCGGCAGGGCAGGGAGCAGGCTCATGGGGCGCCGAAGAAGTCGGCCACGAGCCGGTTCACCTCATCCTTCTTGTCTTCGAGGACGTAGTGACCGGCGTCTTCGTAGCGGTGGCAGGGGGCGGCGGGCCAGACGCCCTGGAAGACGCGCAGGAAGTGGTCGTCAAAGACCCAGTCCTGGGCCCCCCAGCAGATCAGCGCCGGGTGGCTGCGGGCGAAGTCAGGCAGGCGCTCGGCGCAGGCGGCGACGATGGCGTAGCCGGGGTCTTTGGGAGAGAGCGGGATGTCTTGGACAAAGCGCAGCGTGGCGATGCGGTTTTCCGGCGAGTCGTAGGGGGCCACATAGGCGGCCCGCACCTCGGGCGACAGTGGCTTCTCGGTGGTCATGTAGGTCGCGCCCACCGCGAAGGCGTTGAGGCGCAGC
>JBEIQK010000210.1:0-9080 GCA_040376505.1 Alphaproteobacteria bacterium
ATGGACGAAGACGGCGGTGAAGACCTCGCCATTGGCTCCACTGCCAACACCACCGGCTATGTCTGGGTCCTCGACGGATCGGCGATGGTGGGCGCCAACGGCGTGGTCACCAACTACGACACCGCCCAGGTCACCGGCGCCGACTACTACTACGCGGTCAGCAACGTGGTCGGACCGATGGTCGACCTGAACGGTGACAGCTACGCCGACCTGCTCACGGCCTCCACCGGCTACTACGGCTACGGCATCGCCTCGGTCTACTACTCGGCGGTCACCAGCGAGTCGATCAACGGCTCCGACAGCTACTGGGTGGGCGACAGCAACAGCGACGGCCTGCGCGTGGTGGTGGCCGGCGACATCGACGGCGACGGCACCAACGACGTAGTGACCGGCTCGCCCACCGACAACTACGGATCCAGCGGCACGCAGGTCGGCAACGTCGCCATCTTCGAAGGCAGCAACAACTGGGATGACGATGGCTACGATCTGGGCGACGCCGACGACCAGATCCACGGCAGCACCTCCTACGACTACCTCGGCTACTCGCTCTACGTCAGCGACTGGACCGGCGACGGCTACGCCGACATCCTGGCGGGCGCCTATGGCGAAGACACCGGGGCCAGCTCGGGCGGCGCGGTCTATCTGTTTGCGGGCAACGCCTCGCTCGCCTGGAGCGGCGATCAGGCCAACAGCGTCGACAGCTTCCGCATCTCGGGCACCACCGGCTCGGGCTACGTGGGGGCCGACACCCTGGCCACCCCGGGTGACGTGGACGGAGACGGCGACCTCGACCTGCTGATCTCCTCGGAGTATGTCGGCGGCGCCTGGCTCTTCTACAATGACAGCGGGCTCTCGGGCGACTTGACCGTCTCCAACGCCGACGTCAGCTTTACGGGCACCGCCGGCGACTTCGCCTCGTCGGTCTCCTACAGCTCGGACGTCGATCACGACGGCCTCGTCGACATCCTCATCGGCGATGACGGCAATGACGCGGCGGCCACCAACGCGGGTGCCATCTTCCTCTTCCTGGGCAGCACCGGCTTCTCGGGGGCGATGACCGCCACCAACAGCACCGGCGCCCTCTGGGGTGCCGCGGCAGAAGACGCCCTGGGCAGCGGCATGGCGGCCGGCGCCGACCTCACCGCCGACGGCTACAACGACGTCATCGTGGGCGCGGCTGGCAGCGACGGCTACGCCAGCGGCGGCGGCGCGGTCTACCTGCTCTCCGGCTGGCAGTAGGCCGGGCGGCGGGGCAAGAGGGGGGATGCGCCTCCTCCTCTTCCTCCTCGCCTGTACAGATGAAAAGTCCGCCGACACGGCGGCGGACCCCACAGGCCCCGACGGCTTCACCTTCGCGGTGGACGCCCCGGGGCCTTTTGGCGTGGGCTACCGCGCCCTGCCCCTCGACTACAGCCTGCCCGACGGTACCAGCCGCAGCGTGGTGGTGAACCTCTGGTACCCCACCGAAGACACCGAGGGGGCCGATGCCGTCTACACCACCGGCACCGCCGATCCCCTCGCCTTCGCCAGCGCCAGCCTCGCGCCGCCGGCCTGGTCGGGCTCTCATCCGGTGGTGCTGCACAGCCATGGCCACCGCGGCTGGGGCGCCAACAGCGCCGATCTGGCCCGCTTCTTCGCCAGCCAGGGCTGGATCTTCGTCGCCCCCGATCACAGCGGCAACACGCTGATGGACAACCTCGACCCGCGTCCGCTGGCGATGTACGCCTGGCGCCCCCTCGATCTGCGCGCCGCCCTCGACGCCGTCGAGGCCGACGCCGCCCTGGGCCCCACCGCTTTGACCGGCTCGGTGCTGCTCTCCGGGCACTCCTATGGCGGCTTCACCGTCTGGCCGGCCGGCGGGGCCCCCTACGATCGGCCCACCATCGAGGCCCGCTGCGCGGCCGACGAGCTGGACGCCTGCGACGACGCCAGCCTCGACCTGCTCGAAGGGCCGCTGGGCGAAGATCGCGCGGTGGCCCTGATGCCGATGGCCGGCACCATCGACGAGGCCTGGGTGCGCTGGGCGGATCGGCCGCTCGTTGAAGCGCCGGTGCTCTTCCTGAGCGGCACCGAAGACGACGTCGGCCAGCAGGCGCAGTGGGACCAGATCAGCGGCGTGGACTACCGCTGGGTCGACCTGCTGGGCGGCTGCCACCAGACCTTCGGCCTCGGCACCTGCGCCACCCTGCCAGCCGAGGAGGGCTTCAAGGCGGTGAACACCTACGCCATCAGTTGGGCGCGCTTCGCGGTGCTGGGCGATGATGACCCTGTGGTGGTGGGCATCCTCGACGGCAGCGTCTCCGTGATGGACGGCAGCACCCTGCTTCACAAGGGGCCATGACCGGCCGGTTGGGATAATCCCCCGGCCGCCTCCAGCGAGGGCTCCATGGCCGTCAACCGCGCCGCCGTCGTCGATCAGAACTTCACCGCCACCGTCTCGGCCCTTGAGATGGGCCCGCGCCGCGTCGACCTCGACAGCGCCGTGCGCGAGGGCAGCGGGCTCTCTGCCCGCCGGGCCATCGGCCTCTTCGAGTCGATGGTCGGCAGCCGCCACCTCGACTTCGAGGCCCGCACCCTCAAGGCGAAGAACGAGAGCTTCTACACCATCGGCTCGGCGGGCCATGAGGGCAACGCCGCGGTGGCCGCCGCGAGCCGGCCCACCGACATGGCCTTTTTGCACTACCGCTCGGGCGGCTTCTTTGGCGAGCGGGCCCGCCAGGTGCCCGGCACCACGCCCCTCTTCGACGTGCTGCGCAGCCTCACCGCCGCCGCCGACGAGCCGATCGCCGGCGGCCGCCACAAGGTCTTTGGCAGCAAGGTCCTGCAGATCCCGCCCCAAACCAGCACCATCGCCAGCCACCTGCCCAAGGCGGTGGGTGCCGCCTTCACCTTGGAGCGGATGAAGCGCCTCGGCCTGCCCGGCGAGCTGCCCGGCGACGCCATCATCCTCTGCACCTTCGGCGACGCCAGCGCCAACCACAGCACGGCCTGCGGCGCCTTCAACTCGGCGGCCCTGGCCACCCACCAGAACCTGCCCTGCCCGGTGCTCTTTGTCTGCGAAGACAATGGCATCGGCATCTCCACCCGCACGCCCCAGGGCTGGATCGCCACGCGCTTTGGCCACTTTCCCGGCCTGCGCTACTTCGGTGGCGACGGCCTCGACATCGCCGACGCCTTCGACGCGGCGACCGCTGCCGTCGACTGGGTGCGGGAGCACCGCAAGCCGGCCTTGCTCCACCTGCGCGTCATCCGCCTGCTCGGCCACGCCGGCTCCGACGTAGAGCAGAGCTACCGCGACCTCGAAGAGATCGAGGCCTTGGAGGCCCGGGACCCCTTGCTGGGGGCGGCCCGCCTGCTGGTGGAGGGGGGCTGGATGAGCCCGGCCGAGGTGATCGGCCTGTACGAGGAGCTCCGAGCCCGGGTCGCGGCCCTCGGCGCCGAGGCCAGCCGCCGGCCCAAGCTGATGGACCCCGACGTGGTGATCGCCCCCCTCGCCCCCTACGACGTCGAGGCCGTCGCAGCCGAGGTGGCCCGCCCCGCCGACGCCGAGGCCCGGCGGGCCTTCTGGGGCGGCAAGCTCCCCGAAGACGACCGTCCACGCCACATGGCGGTGCAGATCAACCGGGCGCTCGGCGACCTGCTGGTCAAGCACCCCGAGATGATGCTCTTTGGCGAAGATGTGGCCCGCAAGGGTGGCGTGTACAATGTCACCAGCGAGCTGTCGCACCGGGCGGGGGTGGGGCGGGTCTTCAACTCCCACCTCGATGAGCAGGCCATCCTCGGCCTCGCCATCGGGGCGGCCCACCTCGGGATGTTGCCCTTCCCCGAGATTCAGTACCTCGCCTACCTGCACAACGCGATCGATCAGCTCCGCGGCGAGGCCTGCTCGTTGCAGTTCTTCAGTCAAGGACAGTTCGCCAACCCGATGGTGGTGCGCATCGCCGGCCTCGCCTATCAGAAGGGCTTTGGCGGGCATTTTCACAATGACAACGCCGTGGCGGCCCTGCGCGACATCCCCGGCCTCGTCATCGCCACGCCCAGCAACGGCGAAGACGCCGTGGGCATGCTGCGCACCTGCGCCGCCTTGGCCCGCAGCCAGGGGCGGGTGACCGTCTTCTTGGAGCCGATCGCCCTGTACATGACCAAGGACCTCCACGAAGACCGCGACGGCGGCTGGTCTTTCGCCTATCCGCCCCCTGGAAGCGCAGTGCCGCTGGGGCGGGCGCGCACCTGGACAGAGGGCGCCGACCTCACCCTCCTCACCTATGCCAACGGTCTGTACATGAGCCTGCGGGTGGCGAAGCGGCTCGAAGCTCTTGGACACAGCATCCGCGTGGTCGACCTGCGCTGGCTGGCCCCGCTGCCGATCGACGACATCGTGGCGGCGGCCCTGGCGACCGGCAAGGCCCTGGTGGTGGATGAGTGCCGGGTGACCGGCGGCATCGCCGAGCCGGTGCTGGCCGCCCTCGCGCTCCACGCCCCCACCGTCCAGGTGGCCCGGGTGGCCGGGCTCGACACCTACATCCCCCTCGGCGGCACCGCCAACGTCGTGCTCGTCCAGGAGCCCGACATCGAGCGGGCCGCCCTCGCCCTCTTGGAGAAGAAATGAGCCGCCGACTGCGGGCCCTCGTGGTCTGTCCGGGGCGCGGCAGCTATGGCCGCGACTCCCTGGGCTCTCTCGCTGACATGAACAGTCCAGCCCTCGACGCCTTCGATGCCCTGCGCGCGGCCCGCGGCCTGCCCACCGTGCGCGAGATGGACGGTGCCGCCGGCTACGCCCTGCGCACCCACGTCGCCGGCGAGCACGCCAGCGCCCTCACGGCGGCGGCCAGCCTCGGCGATCTCGACCAGCTCGACCCCGAGAAGGTCGAGATCGTCGCGGTCACCGGCAACTCGATGGGCTGGTACACGGCGCTCACCTTCGCCGGCGCCCTGTCGCTCGCCGACGGCGCTCGCCTGATCGACACGATGGGCGGCTACCAGGCCGGAAACGTGATCGGCGGGCAGCTCGTCTACGCCACGGTGGATCTGGACACCTGGCGGCCAGACCCGGCCCGGGTGGCCCTTGTTCAGTCGGCGCTCGACACGACTCCTGGGTTGTTTGTGTCGATTCACCTCGGCGGCCAGGTGGTGCTCGCGGGCGATGAGGCCGCGCTGAGCGCGGCGGCGTCGATGTTGCCGAAGATCGAGGTGGGTGCCCAGTCCTTCCCCCTGCGCCTGCCGCTGCACTCGGCCTTTCACACCCCGCTGCTGGCCGAGACGGCCGCCCGGGCCCAGGTGGAGCTCGCCGACCTCGACTGGCGGGCGCCGCGCCTGCCGTTGGTCGACGGGCGTGGACAGAGCACCCGGCCCTGGTCGGGCGATGTGGCGGCCCTGGCCGACTATACGCTGGGGGCCCAGGTCACCGAGGCCTTCGACTTCAGCACGATGCTGCGCACGGCCCTCTTCGACTATGGGCCCGACGTCGTGATCCTCCCGGGGCCGGGCTCCAACCTGGGCGGGGCGATCGGTCAGGTGATGGTGGGGAGCCGCTACGCCGGCATCACCAGCAAGGACGACTTCGTCGCCCGTCAGCGCAGCCAGCCGGTGCTGCTGAGCCTGCGCTGGCCCGATCAGCGCGCCCTGGCCTGCCGGTGAAGGCCCTCGCCGCCGCCATCCTGGCGCTCAAGCACGTCGATCGCGCCGGCTGGCTGCGGGTGGGCATCGCCCAGCCCGAGAGCGTGGCGGCCCACAGCTTCGGGGTGGCCACCCTCGGCCTCGTCCTCTGCCCGCCGGAGCTCGATCGCAGCCGGGTGGTGGCCATCGCCCTGCTGCACGATCTGGCCGAGTCGGTGGTGGGCGACATCACGCCCCACGACGGGGTCTCAGTCGACGAGAAGCGGCGCCAGGAGCGCACCGCCGCCGCCCAGCTCTTCGCCGGTCGGCCGGATCTGTGGGCCCTGTGGGAAGACTACGAGCAGGACCGCAGCCCCGAGGCGCACTTTGTTCACGAGTTGGACAAGCTCGACATGGCGCTGCAGGCTGGCGCCTACGCCAGCGAGGCCGACACGGCGCAATTTGTCGAGAGCGCCCTCAAAAAGCTGCGCAGCCCGGCCCTGTTGAGCCTGCTTTAGCCGGGGGGCCAGCGCATCGGCCGGCCGGCGAGCAGGTGAACGTGCAGGTGAAAGACGCTCTGTCCACCGTCCTCGCCGATGTTGGTGACGAGGCGGTAGCCGCTGTCGGCCACCCCCACCTGACGGGCCACCGCCGCCCCGGCCAGCAGGAGCTGCCCCAGCACCGCGGCGTGCTCGGGCCCGGCGTGGGCCACGCTCTCGATGTGGACTTTGGGGATGAGGAGGATGTGGACGGGCGCCTGGGGGTGCAGGTCGGCGAAGGCGAGCACGTCGTCGTCTTCGTAGACTCGCCGGGCCGGGATCTCGCCGGCTACGATGCGACAGAAGATACAGCTCATCGGGGGCTCCGAGGGGGCGCCCTCAATACTTCGCGGTCACCGGCAGCACCAGCACGCCTTCTTTGTGCTTGGGCCCGGCGACGATGAAGGAGCCGTTGCGGTTCACCCGGATGGTGGTGTCGAGGAGCTTGCCGCGCTGCTCCTGGTTGATCTGCACGCGCACCCGCACGGCCTTCTCGTCGGTCGACAGCAGGGTCAGCTCGACGTCACGGCCGCCGACGATCGAGAACGAGGCCCCGTCGTTGCTGCCCAGGGTGGCCGTGTGGGTGTTGAGCAGGTCGAAGCCGGTGTACTTGAAGGGGCTCAGGTACTTCATCAGGCCGCTGAGCTTGGGGTCCACGTTGCTGTGCGCGGTGGTGGCGTGCACCACCAGCATCTGCAGCTGGACCTTGCCCACCTTGGCGGCGGATCCCGCCTTTTCGGCGGCGAGAGAGACGTCGGGCGACACGGCGAGGCCGAGCATCCCAACAACAAGGGCGATGGCGAGGCGACGGATCATAGCGTTGCACCTCCCCCTTCTGACGCGGTGGGCTCCACCTCGTCCAGGGGCTCAAGGAAGATGATGGTCGGCGCGTTCTCTTCGGCTTGGAAGACCTGCACCATGGCGTCGGGGCCCGCCTGCAGATCTTCGATCTCGATCTGATTGACGGCGGCGAACTCGTAGGGGCCCGCGTCGACCGGCGCCGGACCCGACTGGAAGAAGAGCAGCAGGGCAGCAGCGGCCGCGACCAGCGCGCCCATCGGCAAGGCGAGGCCAAAGCGACGGCCGGTGGGGGGCGCCGCGACGGCCGCCGGCGCCGGCGAGCCGCCCGAGATCACCTGGAGCTGCGGCCGCCCCCGCGCGAGGCCCAACTCGGCCGAGATCGGCGCCCACAGCGGCGGCGTGGGGCCGGCGGCCTCGCGCAGCGCCTGGGCGACCGGGCCTTCTTCGAGGGAGAGCGCCTCGGCCACCGGGCCGACCAGATCGGGCGAAGGGCCCGCCGCCGCGCGCAGGGCCTCCGCGACCGGCGGAGCCGACAGCCCCAGGGCCGTGAGCACGCCCTGGCTGAGCTCCGGCGGGGCGCCGGCGGCGTCGCGCAGCGGGCCCCGCACCGAAACGGTAGACAGTCCCAGCGCCGCCAGAACGCCGTCTCCCAGCTCGGGTGAGGCGCCGGCGGCGTCGCGCAGCGGGGCTCCAACCGAGATGGTGGACAGTCCCAGCGCCGCCAGCACGCCGTCGGAGAGCTCCGCGCCGCGCCGGCCGCCTCGCGCAGGGGCAGGCCCAGCGACAGGGAGGGCAGACCCAGCGACGCCAGCACGCTGTCTCCCAACTCTGGCGCCTCGCCGGCCGCGTCGCGCAGCGGCCCGCCAATGGAGCCCATGGCCAGACCGAGCGAGGCGAGCACCCCCTCGGCCAACTCGGGGGACCGACCCGCCGCCTCGTGCAGGAGGCCGCCCAGGTCGAGCACGGGCAGGCCAAGGCGCTGAAGCACCCCGGCGCCCAACGCCGGCGCGGCGCCAGCGGCCGATCGCAGCGCAGCGCCGACCGGCGGCTCGGCGATCTGCAGCTCCAGCATCACCGCGTCGGCGAGGCCACGAGAGGGCGGGGGGCCCAGAAGCTCCGCCAGCAGCCCCCGCAGCGCCTGATGCTCGTCCGGATCGAAGCCGGCGGACCGGAGCGCGGCGCGTTCGCCGTCGTCGGCGAGGCCGTCGGCGGCGCGGGTGCGCAGGAGCTCGGTGGGAGTGAGGGTCATGCGGGGGTCCGCAGGTGAGGAGGAAGGGGGAGCGTGGGCCCGAGCCCCGCTGTTTGGCAGGACGCCTCGCCCGGGGGCCCATTCATGGACATCGGCGATCAGCGCTCGCCCTCCAGAATCGCCTGCAGCTTTTTGCGGGCGTAGAAGAGCCGGCTCATCACCGTGCCTTCGGGGATGTTCATCACCTCGGCGATCTCTTTGTAGGCGAGCCCCTCCATCTCGCGCAGGACCACGCACTGGCGCTGCTCTTCGGGGAGCTGCGAGAGGGCTGCGAGGATGCGGGCCTGCAGCCGCTTGCGCTCGAGCAGCTTGGCGGGGTCGCCGCGGTGCTGGATCAGCTCGACGGGGCTGTCTTCATCCATGGTGCCGCGGTCTTCTTCAAGGACCTCGGTGCGGCGCACCTTCTGGCGGCGCAGGGTGTCGATGCTCACGTTCATCGCGATGCGGCAGAGCCAGGTGTAGAAGCTCGACCCAAAGCGGAAGCGGTGCAGGTTCTTGTAGGCCTTGACGAAGGCCTCCTGCGCCATGTCGCGGGCGTCCTCGCGATTGTGCAGCATGCCAAAGCACACGCCGTAGATGCGCGACTGGTAGCGCTCGACCAGGGCCCGGTAGGCGGCGCCGTCGCCCGCGAGCACGGCCTGAACGACCTCGTAGTCGGGGTCATCCTTGTAGGCGTTGGGATCGACGGGGTGCGGGTTCTCGGGCACCGCCTCATCGTCGTTGCCGCCGCCCCCCAGGGCCGTGCCCAACAGGGGAAAGAGCAGCGAGAGCCCGCTCAAGGCGGCGAGGGGCCAGTCCAGGACCTGAACGAACATCGGGCGCTCCACCCGGAGGCTCCACCCCCGGGGACCCCCGCAGTGTAGCGCGGGTATCCGCTGGGCGCCCGCCAGCGGGCC
>JBEIQK010000620.1:0-4032 GCA_040376505.1 Alphaproteobacteria bacterium
CGCGGCGTCATCGCCTCCTCCAGCGCCGATGTCCACCTCCAGGGTGATGGCTCCTCGGACTACCTCTACAATGTCATGGAGAACATCGGTGACTGGAATGGCGACGGTGCCCCTGAGTTGATGGTTTCATCTGTAGAACATACGGGCACCCACTACCTCTCCGGCATCGTCTACTTCATTCCCGGCATGGGGCTGTAAACCACCCGATGATCCTCCTCCTCGCCGCCTGCCTCGTCAATGACGACCTCTACGCGCTGCCCTGCACGATGACGACGGAGCCCGCACCTTTGGGTTCCCCCCCAGGGCCGCCGCGAGCGGCTTGCCGCGCTGCGCGTGAAGCTGAGAGAAGAGTTCACTCAGGCCCCGAATCGGCATATTACTATCCTCAGAGCGCCACATTTCCCCGTCAGAAGCGCAGCGCCGCCAGGGTCCACAGCTCGCCGCATTGAACCACCCCCACGAGCACGCGGATCCACTCCGGCCGCCGGCGACCCCAGAAGCTCCCCTCGAAGACCCCCAGGACCCTCGCCAACGGCGCCTCGGGGAGCGGCCCAGCAGCAGGCCCGGGTGCGGTGGCAGCCCGTGCAGCGTCCGCCGCACCCGGGCGACCCAATCCACAGAAACTGCCCGCGCAACCCTCGTTTCCCCCGCGCACCACCGCCACGCCTCTTTGCTCCAGGCCACTCCGGCCGGACAACGCACATCACCGCGTTACCCTCCCCGCAAGCGAGCCCACCCCCGCCCCACCCGCGCCCCCGATGAACGAACGCCAGCTCCCCCTCCTCCTCACCCTGGCCACCCTCCTGCGCGAGCGCAGCGTGCGCGAGGCCGCCCATGTGCTCGGCGTCTCCCCCTCGGTGGTCAGTCGCCGCCTCGCCGAGCTGCGCGACTGGACCGGCGACCCGCTCTTTGTCCGGGTCGGCCATGAGATGGCGCCCACCGAGCGGGCCCTCACCATCGGGCAGAGCCTGGAAGGCCATCTGTCCGCCCTCGATCGACTGATCGCCGACCCCGCGCCCACCGTCGCCGAGGTGCCCGAGCGGCGCTTTGTGCTGGCCTGCGCCGACGCCTTCCTCGCCACCCTGCTGCCGCCGGTGGTGCGTCAGCTCGCCCAGGAGGCGCCCCGGGCCTCTCTGGAGGTGGTGCCGGTGGAGGGCACCCACCCCTCCATCGCCAGCGCGCTGATCGGCGGCGCGGTGGATCTGTACCTGGGACCGCCGCTGGGCCGCTCCGAAGGCATCATCCGGCGCAAGGTCTTCGACGTCGAATTCACCTGCATCCTCGCCGAGGGCCACCCCGCGCTGCAGGCCCCCCTCGACCTCGACGCCTGGTGCGCCCTCGACCACCTGATGGTCACCAGCCGCTTTCCGGCCCGCTCGGTGGTCGACGAGGCCCTGGCGGCCCTGGGGCGCCAGCGGCGGGTGGTCGCCACCACCCCCTACTTCCTCGGCGCGGTCTCGCTGGTCGCCCAAACCCGCCTCGTGGCCACCCTGCCGCGGCGGCCCGCCGAGGTGGTGGCGGCGGGGCTGGGCGTGCGCCTTGTGGATCCGCCCCTCGCGCTGCCGTCGGTGCCGATCTACCTGCAGTGGCACGTGCGGCTGCGCGAAGATCGCGGTCACAGCTGGCTGCGCGAGCGCTTCACCCGCGGAGAGGCCGCCGCCGGCCCCGAAGAGCCGGCGGACTGACACACGCTCAGCCGCGGGCCATCCAGATCACCACCTGGTGGTAGGCCACCAGCAGGCCCTCGGCGTCGAAGTCGAAGCGCACCTCGGCGTGCTGGGTGAACTGTCCAGTGGCCCGCGAGATGACATGCGAGCGGGCCCGCACGCTGCTGCCCTCGACGACGGCGGTGGTGACGGTGTGGATGTCGAGGGGGCCCAGGTCGAGGGCCTTCATGGAGCTGCGCACGCCCCAGATGGCGTCGAAGCCGCGCACATCGAGGCCATAGGCGGGGATGGTCATCCGCACGCCCGGGGCGCAGGCGCGGGCGTAGGTGTCGGTGTCGCCGAGCTCCCAGGCGGTCATGATCTCGTGGGTGCGGGAGACGAGGGCGTCGGCAGAGAAGGTCGTGGACATCGGGGCTCCAGTCGGATGGGGCGCCCGGGCCTAAGACAGGCCTGGGGGACTGGCGCGTGCAGGCCGCGCAACGGCCATCCCTCCAGGTGCACGCGACTCAGCGCAGGTCGTAGTCGAGGCCCCGGAGGGCTTCGACGATCACCCGCGCCGTGTCGCGCCAGGCGAGCTGCTTGTTGGCGCCGCTGCCCGCTGCGTAGACCGGCCCCTGGGGCGTGGGCAGCCAGACCTCATAGGTGAAGACCGGGGCGTGATCGGGCCCGCTGCGCTCGGGGTCGGGCTTTTGGAAGGACCCCTTGAAGGTGGCCTGGTGCCACTCGCCAAAGACGATCACCGGATCGCGCCCCTCTTCGGCCGGCGTCCAGTGGCCTCCGCGGGTCAAGGAGAGGACCAAGGCCTCGGCAGCGGCCTCCCCGCCATCCAGCACCATTGCGCCCAGCACCGCCTCAAAGGTGGTGGCCAGCAGCTTGAGATCGCGGGCGGCCTCGGCCCGGGCACCCCGACCGAGCCGGAGCTTGTCGAAGAGCTGGAGGTGCGTCGCCGGACCCCGCATGGCCTCATTGGACACAAAGGGCCCCAGCACCTTGGTGATGTCTCCGGCCAGGGCCGTGGGATTCTTCGGCAGGAGCCACTTGAGCAGGAAGAGCTTGACCCAGGCGTCCCCGATCAGCGCGAGGCGATCGTGGGCCTTGAACAGCGGCGCGTTCCCGCCGGGGTGGCGCTCCTCGATGAAAGAGCGGTGGGTGAGCGCCTCTTCGAGGAGGGCGGGGTTGGCGAAGCTGTGGCCGAGGGCGGCTTGGAGATCGGTCATGGGGTTGGGTCTCGTGTACGGTGGTCGCGCCGTACCCCGCTCCGACGCCCACTGTCCAGCCCGGCGGACAGGCTATCCGCCGGAGACCAACCCAACCGGGCAGGAGACCCCGGTACCCCCGAGCCCGCAGTAGCCGCCTGGGTTCTTGGCGAGGTACTGCTGGTGGTAGCCCTCGGCGAAGTAGAAGGCAGGCAGGGGCAGGAGCTCGGTGGTGATGGCCGCGTGGCCGGCCCGCGCCAGGGCCGCGGCGTAGCGGTCGCGCGAGGCGAGGGCGCAGGCCTGATCGGCCTCATCGGGCAGGTACAGACCGCTGCGGTACTGGGTGCCCACGTCATTGCCCTGGCGCATGCCCTGGGTGGGGTCGTGCTTCTCCCAGAAGACGGTCAGCAGCGCGTCGAGCGAGATCACGCCGGGATCGTAGACGATGCGCACCACCTCGTTGTGCCCCGTCCGGCCCGAACAGACCTCCTCATAGGTGGGGTGCGGCGTGGGGCCGGCGGCGTAGCCCACCGCCGTGCTGAAGACGCCGGGCAGGCTCCAGAAGGCGCGCTCGGCGCCCCAGAAGCAGCCCATGCCCACCACGAGGACCCGGTGGCCGACTGGATCGGGCGGCTGGAGGGGCCGACCGTTCACGAAGTGGGTCTGGGGCAGCGGAAACGCTGGCGCCGCGCGGCCGGGCAGGGCCTCGGCGGGGCTGGGGATGCGCGGGGCGAGGCGTCGGGCGAGGAGGTCGGTGATCCACATCGGGGGCTCCAGCTCAGCCGGGGGGGCCGAGGGCGTCACGGCGGGCGGTGAGGGTGGCCTTGAGGCTGCCCTCATACCCGGTGCGCAGCGCCACGCTCACGCCATTGTCATAGATGCGCTGGGCCTTCACCTCGAGCACCTGGGCCTTCTTGCCGAGCTCCGCGCGAAAGAGGGCCTGCTGGTCGGCGGTGAGGCCCTCCGGCGGCGGAATGGCGATGAGCGCGTCGTGCAGCTGGACATAGCCGTCGCCCAACAGCACGAGGCCGCGCAGGATGGCGTCGACCTCGTGGGTCTGGGTGGCGGCGGTGACCTCGGTCTCGGCCTGCTTGATGAGGGCGGCGCGGCGCTCGAGGTTCTTCACCTGCCGGCGGCTGTTGCCGAGCGGCAGGGCCTCGGCCTCGCGC
>JBEIQK010000264.1:0-7894 GCA_040376505.1 Alphaproteobacteria bacterium
CTCAAGGCGGGCGCGGTGGTGGCGGTGGGCCCCGGCCAGAGCGTGTCGGCGGCCACCTGCGGCGATGTCACCGGCAAGGAGAGCTACCCGGCCAACGCCGTCGACTGGCAGACCTACATCTCCAAGGCCTACAACCGCGTCGGCGCCGGCAAGGAGCTGGAGTGCCCGGCCGACACCCAGGACTACGAGGCCAACCCGGCCAACATCAGCCAGCGCAAGTAGGCCGCCGCCGCCGGGCCAGCAGCGCCAGGGCCAGCAGGGGGCCCAGGCTGGCCGAGCCCCCGCCGCTCGCGCAGCCGCAGCCGCCTTTCTGGGCGGAGCCCTCCGCTGAATCGGAGCCGGGGGCCGCGGCGGTGTCGGGGGCGCCGTCGTCGCCGCCCTCGCCCTCGTCGGAGAGGTCGGTGTCGGGCGCCTCGCCGCTGTCCCCGCCGCCGGCCCGCAGGGCCACAAAGAGCGGGTGCGCGCTCAGCTCCAGGCGCAGGCCGGCCTCTTCGCGCACGGGAAGGGGGGCCTCCTCCCCGCTGGCGTCCCAGCCGGGCAGGGTGAAGGCGGCGACGGGCTCGTCGGGGAGGTCGACCCAAACCGTGGCGGCGGCGCCGGCGGCGGGGTCGGTGGGAGTCCAGCCGACGAGGTGGGTGGGCAGGCCGTCGGCGCCGCCCAACAGGTAGACCCAGGCCGCCTCGCTCTCCTCGATCACGCCGACCACCTGCAATTCTCCAAGGAGGGCGCGCAGGCCGGCGAGGGCGAAGTAGGGCCGCTTGGGGGCGAATCCGCTGGCCAAGGTGCCGGTGAGGCCGCTGCGGCAGAAGAGCGAGTCGCAGCCGTCGATGTTACCGTAGAAGAACCAGGTGGCCCGCTCCAGGCCGAGGCGGTTCCAGAAGAGGGCGCCGCGCAGGGCGTAGGCGGCGGCGGCCTCGTCGGAGACACACTCGCTGCCGCTGCAGCCCTCGCCGGCCCCGTCGCTGTCCCAGCCCCACTCGGTGAGCCAGACCGGCAGGCCGGGGGTGTTGGCGTCGCGCCAGCGCAGCAGGTTCAGGACCGGCCGGCTCGAGGAGCCCGGGTGCTCGGGGGGGACGCCGACCCGCACGCCGCTCTCGTCGTTGCGCACGCTGTAGGCGTGGATGTTGAGGGCGTCGAGTTGGGCGGCGGTGGCCTCATCCACCCGGGCGCCGATGTAGTGGCCGCCGGTGGCGGTCTCGGCGAGGGGGTCGTGGGCCTGCAAGGCGCAGGGCAGCACGGTGATCGCCGGGTCTCCGGCCTTGGCCCCCTCGACAAAGCCGGCCAGCACGGCGTTGTAGAAGTCGGCCGGGTAGTCCCAGGGCTCGTTTCCGGCCTCCAGGGCGCCGAGTGAGCCGGTGCCGGCGGTGGGGCCGAAGTGCCGGGCCAACGCCTCGGCGTAGGTGTAGGCCGCCGTGTAGGGGTCGTCCCAGGTCGCCATCGGGTGGCTGCTGTGGGTGAACTGCACGCTGGCGCTCACCGAGAGGCCGGCGGCCACCCAGTCGTCGTACTCGCGGTCCCAGTCGAGCCACCACTGGGCCTCGGTGCCGCTGGTGGCCATGTCCTCGTAGTTGGGCACATGGTCGGGGTCGGTGACGTCCCAGCCGAGGTTGTGGTAGTTGCGGGCGTGGGGAGAGATGGGGGCGTAGAGTTCAGGGCCCGGACCGGGGGCGAGGCTGTCGCTGTAGGCGGGGTTGCCCCAGCCCCAGATGCCGTTCACGCCGATCATCTCGGCGATCGGCGCCCGGGCGCCGGCGAAGGCGGGCAGGGGCCCGGTCTGGCCGTCGCGATCCCAGGCGTCGAGCTCCCAAACGTAGACCTTGGCGTAGTCCTCGGGGCTGACCTCGTGGGCGACGCGCAGAAAGCGCAGGCTGGGCTCGTCGGGCAGGCGGGTCTCCACGGCGCCAAGGGCCTCGGGATCGAGGGCGGCGAGCAGGGTCCAGGCCGCCCCATCGACCGAGCCGTAGAGCGCGGTGCTGAGCCCCTTGCCGCCGGCCCAGTGCCGGCTGCGCACCACGCCCACCGGCTGCTCGGCGCCGAGATCGACGGTGACGGCCTCGACGCAGGGGCCCCGGTAGGTGGCCAGCTCGGTGGTGGTGAAATTGGCAGCGGCGCGCAGCACCACCGCGGTGATGGCCTCGGCGGGGGCCGGGTAGCGGCGGAGGCTGTAGGCGTCGGCGCTGCCATAGGTGGCGAGGGAGACGACGGCGCCCGCGGCGGTCTCCACCTCGACGGTGACCGGCCCGCCAAAGCCGCGAAAGGCGATCTCGTCGACGAGGGTGGCGCTGGCGAGCGAGACGCGCAGGCTGGCCTCGCCGCTGCTGAGCGTGGCGCCGGCGCCGGTGTAGAAGTCAGCGTCGGTGGCGCCGCTGGCGGTGGCCCCGCCGCTCAGCGTGCAGCGGCCGAGATCGCAGGCGTCGAGCAGCAGGTTCATGTCGTCGCGGGCGAGGAAGCCGCTGGGCAGGCAGCTCCCGGAGGTCCACTGGCTCTGATCATCGCCGTCGAGCACGGCGCCGACGGCGCTCTCGTTGCTGGTGGCGCTGAGGCTGGCGCCCTCGGTGTAGGAGGGAATCAGGCCGGCGTCGGGGTCCCAGGCCCAAGCGGGGAACATCAAGGCGAAGAGGGGCAGCATGACGACCTCCGAGGGGGGGGGCGGCCGTATCCTGTCCGCGGGGAACCGCCTCTGTCCATCGGGTGTCACCTTGATCAGGTAGGCTGCACCCAACTCCGAGGCGCCCCGTGCCGATCTTTCGTTGGCTCCACCTCACCGATCTCCACGCCGGCCTCGCCGGGATGGCCACCTTGCTTCCGGCGGTGAAGGCGGCCTTGCGGCAGGATCTGGTGCTCCTTCGCAGCCAGATGGGCGGGCCGATCGATCTGGTGCTCTTCACCGGTGACCTGAGCCAGCGGGGCGACGCCGTCGAGCTCGACGGGGTGAGCGGCCTGCTCGGCGACCTGCTGGCCCCCCTCGGCGCGGACGGGCCCCCTCCCCTCCTCGCCATCCCCGGGAACCACGATCTGGTGCGGCCTGCCGCCTCGGTCTCCACCCAGGCCTTCCTGCGCAGCGGCGAGGAGGACAGCGCCTACACCGACATCTGGGCGGAGTTCTGGAGCCGCCCCGACCATGAGTGGCGCCGCCTCATCGAGCAGGCCTTCGCGCCCTACACCGCCTGGGCCCGCCGCTGTTCGCTGCGGCGGCCCGACGGCGCCCACCCCGGCCTGCTGCCGGGCGAGGTCTTCGTCACCCTGGAAAAGGAGGGCGCGCGGATCGGCCTGTGCGGGCTCAACTCCGCCGCCCGTCAGCTCGCCGGCGGCGACTTCGAGGGGCGGCTGCTGGCGCATCCGGCCCAACTCCACGCCGCACCCGGCGGAGACGGCGTGGCCTGGGCGCAGCGCCACCACGCCGCCCTCCTGCTGAGCCACCACCCGCCCTCCTGGCTGGGGGCCACCAGCCGGGCCCACTTCGAGGGCGAGCTGCTGCCCTACTTTCAGCTCCACCTCTGCGGCCACCTCCACGATGGGCTGGCCACTGTGGCCGGATGGCAAGCCCAGAGCCGCCGCTGGCAGGCGCCGAGCCTCTTTGGCCTGGAGCGCGACGCCAAGGGCGTCCAGCGGGCCCACGGCTACACCGGCGGCTGGCTGGAGATCAGCGAGGGCGGCGGCCGGCTGCGGCTCTTTCCCCGGGTGGGCGTGCGGCCCCAGGGGGGCAACCCCTGGCGCATCGCCCCCGACGTCGCCGGCGGCCTCGTGTTGCAGCCCGATGGGGGAACAGCCCCCGTCGCCGTGGCCCTCCACCAGCCCTTCGCCCCCCGGCCGGCGATCACGCGGCCGCCGCCGCCGCACCCGCCGGCCCAGGTGCCGGAGCTGCGCGACTGGACCCTGCGCCAGTTGGAGCAGCGCGGCTCGGCGGTGATCTACGGCCCCACCGGCTTTGGAAAGACCCTGCTCGCCACCGCCGTGCTGGCCGAGGGGGCGGCCCGCCATGGCTGGCACACCGGTCGCCTCGACCTCTCCCACATGCCCACGCTGACCCTGCTCTCCGACCCCAGCGTCTTCTTTCGCCGCCTGGGTCGCCTCGTCGCCGAGATCGATGGCATCAATCTCGCCGAGGTCTGGCGCCGCCGGTGGATCGAAGAGCACACCGAGGTGAGCCCGGTCGACATCCTGTCGAGCTTCCTCACCGATGAGGTGGCCAAGGCGGCCGGCGGGCGCACCCTGGTGGTCAGCATCGAGCACATCGAGCTGCTTGAGGCCAACCTCCGCGGCCAGCTCCTGAGCGCCCTGCGGGCCCAACTGGAGTTCGAGCGGCGCACCCTGGGGCTGATCCTGGGGTCGAGCTGGCCCTCCTGGGCCTGGGACAGCCTGCCGAGCGGCTCGCCCTTCAACGTGACCCTGCCCCGCGAGCTGCCCGGTCTGCCCCTGCGCGCGGTGGAGGCGATGGCGGCCCAATTGGGCGTGGTCGCCAGCCCGGCCGAGTGCAAGGCCCTGCGCGACAGCCTCGACGGCCATCCCGGGCTCCTGCACGCCATCCTCACCGAGGCCGCCGGCCAGCGCCTGCCCGATCCCGCCCAAAGCGGCGCCTTCTGGACCTGGATCGAGCGGGTGGAGCTGGCGGTGGAGCGGGCCGGCCACCGCGAGGCCCTGGTGGCCCTGGCCCAAGGCGAAGAGCACGTCGAGCTGCCCCAGGCCCAGCTCCTGGCGCTCTACGCCCATGGCCTCGTCAAGCTCTGGGTGGTGCGGGGCCGCACCCGGGCCAGCTTCGCCTCTCCCCTCCTGCGCCAGCACTTCAGCGGCCCGCGGCCCACCCCGCCGCTCGATGAGGCCACCACCGACCGCTCCACCCCTTTCCGGCGGCGCCTGTGAGCGCCCTGCAGGTCGGCGGGGCGCTGGTCGCCGGCAAGCTCTACATCGAGCGTTCGGCCGATCTCCGCCTGCGGGAGACCCTCGAAGAGGGGCGCTACGCCGTGGTCTTTGCGGCCCGGCAAACCGGAAAGTCGAGCCTGCGCCGCCGGGTGCAAGATCAGCTCCGGGCCGCCGGCCGCCGGGCCTTCACCCTCGACCTCCTCGCCGCCGGCCGCGACGACCCGGCCCGCTGGTACCGCAACCTGATCGAGGCCCTCGCCCAATCCCTCGGCGCCCCGCGGCCCGGCCCCTTCTGGAAGGAGCACGAAGACCTCTCCCCCGCCGCGCGGGTCTGGCTCTACCTGCGCCAGGCGATTGAGGCGGAGCCCAGCCCCTTCACCCTCTTCATCGACGAGGTCGACGCCGTCACGCAGGTGCCCGGCCTCGACTCCGACGCCTTCTTTCAAGGGCTCAAGGTGGTGCGCGACGCGGCGGCCACCGATCCGGTCTGGGCCCGCTTCACCTGCTGCCTCCTCGGCGTGGTGACCGAGCGCGACCTCGTGCGCGATCCCGCCCTGGCCCCCTCCAACGCCGGCTTCATCCCGATCGACCTCGCCGACTTCTCCCGCGCCGAATTGGGGGCCCTCTCCCCCTACCTGGAGGGCCTCGGCCCCGATCCCGCTGCGCTGATCGACGCCATCGGCGAGGCCGCCGCCGGGCACCCCTACCAGAGCCTGCGCCTCGTCCTGGCCCTGGTCGAAGAGGGCCCCACCGAGGGCCGCAGCGCCGCCGAACGTGTCGGGGCGCAGGTCGACGATCTCTTCGTGCAGCACGGCCTTCTTCGCGAGGCCAGCCTGTACTGGCCCCGGGGCTTCGTCGAGCGCCTGCCCGCCCAGCGCCGCGACGAGGCCCTGGAGCTGTACCGCCGGGCCCTGCTCGGCACCCGGCCGCGCTGGAGGGGAACGGTGGACGCCCACGCCGATCTGCGCGTGGCGGGCCTCATCCGCCTCGACCCCGACGGCCGGCTCTCGCCGCGCAGCCGCATCTTCGCCGAGGTGCTCGGCCTCGACTGGGTCAACCATCTCCTCGGCGGCCGGGCCTTCGATCACGCCCTCGCCGCCTGGGAGAAGAGCGGTCGCAGCGACGAGAAGCTGCTCAGCGTCGACGAGCTGCGCGCCGCCCGCGTCTGGCTGGCCCAACAGCCCCACCCCACCCAGTCGATCCGCGCCCTGGTGACCGCCAGCGCCCGCCACCTCGAGGCCCGCCTCGCCCAGGCGGTCGAAGAGGAGCGCGCCCGCGCCAAGGCCCGGGAATTCGAGCTCATCACCGAGAAGCTCGGCCGGGCGGAGGCCGCCCACCGCGAGGCGGAGGCCCGCTCCGATCGCGAGGCGGTGGAGGCCCGCCACGCCGAGATGACCCTGCGCCTCGAGCGGGCCCACTCCCACCACCGAATCCAGTCCCAGCGCTTTGCCATGGGCTTCCTCGTCGTGGCGCTGCTCACCGGCCTCTTCGTCGCCTGGCGCGAGTCCAAGGCGGCGATGCAGGCCCTGGCCGAGCGCGACGAGCTCGATCGCCAGCTCGCCGCCCTGCAACGCACCGCCGCCCTCGTCCAGCAAGACCTCGCCGCCGACATCGACCAGACCCAGCGCAAGGTCGCCGAGCAGGACTGGGCCCTGCGCGGCAAGCAGGCCCAGCTCGCCCAAGCGGTCGCCGATGAGCAGGAGCGCGCGCGCCTGATCGCCGAGCGCGACGCCCTGCTCAACGCCCGACGCGAGGGGGAGGCCCAGCTCAACCGCCTCACGGCCGAAGCCGCCGCCCAAAAGGACGCCCACGCCAAGAAGATCTCCGAGGTCGCCTCGCTCCAGGACGCGGGCACCGAGCTGCGCGCCGCGCTGGACGCCTGCACGGCCCGCGAGCAGCGCACCCGGGCCACCGTTCAAGACCTCAACGCCGAGGTGGAGGCCTATGAGGACGCCACCGGCGCCCTGCCCCTGGTCGCACCGCCCAGCCTCGGCCGCAACGCCGATCCCTATTAGGCTGGCCCCCCTCCGGAGCGCCGATGCTGCCCTTGCTGCTCTCCACCCTCGCCCTGGCCGCCGACTGCCCGGCCGGCTTTCCGCGCATCGAAGCGGGCTGGAACCGAGGTCTGCCGGCGGCCGGCCAGAAGCGCGACGTGTACGCCATCTTTCCCTCAGCGCAGGCCGAACCGAGCCCGGTCTTCTTCGCCTGGAACGGCACCAGCGAGGATGGCGGCAGCTTCGCCCGCCGGGCCCAACTCCAGGACTTCGCCGACCGCGGCATGATCGTGCTGGCGCCGTCGAGCAAGGGCAATGGCACCATCTGGCCGGTCTGGGATGCCCTGCGCGAAAAGGGCCATGAGAACGATCCAAACCCCGACCTCATCCTCTTCGACACCCTGCTTGCCTGCATCTCCGCCCAGCGCCTCGTCGACGCCGACCGCATCTACGCGGGCGGCCACTCGGCCGGCGGCATCTTCACCAACCACCTCCTCCAGCGCCGAAGCGAGCTGCTGGCCGGCGTGATCGTCGCCTCGGGCATCTACAGCCAGACCAGCCCAAGCCCAGCCGTCGACCTCGCCCCCACCACCGTCCTCCTCACCTGGGGTGGGGCCAACGACCGCTGGTCGGGGCGGGCCGGGGCCGCCGCCGTCAAGGACATCTCCTTCGCCAGCGAGGGCAGCCTCGCCGGAGCGGCCTACGCCCGGATGCCCGGCGTGCAGGTGATCACCTGCGTCGGCGAAGACCTCGGCCACGCCTGGCTGGACGACGCCAACCACTGGATGATCGATCAGCTCTACGGCCGGCCCCGCGGCGCCCCGATGCCCGACGCAATCAGCCGCCCCCTGCCGGCCGGCGCCCGCGCCCAGTGCACCCTGGGCCCCATCGCCGAGGCGCCGCCCGCCACCCTGGCCTGCCCGGCCAGCGCCACGCCGGGCTGCACCGCCCTCTGCCAGCAGATCTCCGACGGGGCCGCCACCAACCGCACTGTCGGGCCCGTGCTCCGCCGCGAGCTGCGCCAGCTCGGCTTCTCCGAC
>JBEIQK010000598.1:0-4158 GCA_040376505.1 Alphaproteobacteria bacterium
CTTCTGTCCACCGTTTGGGTGTTTGTTGAAATGTGGGTAACATGGAGAGCTCCGTCGTTGGTGAGGGGAACTACCCCTTCATTGAGGAGCTCGTGGCTGGGGTTCAGGCGGAACTTACGTCGCGACCTTACTCAGCGGCGGCTGCATCTCCACCTTCGACGCTGTCATGGCCAACGACGAAGACACCAACTCCCTCTCCGCCGACATCACGTTCTACGGCACCAACTACGGTGAGCTCGGCCCCTTCACCAGCAGCGTCACCGCAGGCACGGGCTACGACATCCTCGACTGGGGCACCGGCGGCTACTACGGCTCCTACTACGGCACCCTCTTCCTCTACCGCTGAAGCTCCGGCCAGTCGGCCTGCGGCAGCGAGCGACTGTCCAGGGTCGCCAGCGGCCGCAGGCCCACCAAGCTCGATCCAATCGCCAGGGGCCGCTCCCAACCCAAGGGCAGCGGCGCCTCACGCACCCCGCGCCCCTCCCGCCGCGCCGCCGCGAGCACCGCTGCCCGCGTGATCCCCGGCAGGATGCGCCCATCCGTCGGCGGGGTCCACAGGCCGCCATCGGGCTCCAGGGCGAAGACGGTCGACCAGCTCCCTTCGAGCAGGCAGCCCCCGCCGTCCACCCAGAGCACCTCATCCACGCCGGCCTCGGCGCGGCGCCGATCTCCGGCGAGGCGGCTGGTGTGCTTGACCCAGGCCGGCAGGCCGCTCCCCGGCCAGGGCGCACAGACCGCCGACAACACCGCCGGCCGCGCGGGCAGCGGCCCTGTGTTCATCAGCAGCCCGCTGTGGCTGGTTTGGGTGAGCCGCAGGCGACCGTCTCCCAAGGCCTGCGAGGCGACACAGACCCAGTCCCCCGCCCGACCGTCCACCGCCGGGAGGCCCATCACCGCTGCGTCATGGCGAAGGCGCGCGAGGTGGGCCTCCAGCCAGACCGGCGCGCCGGCCGCTACCCGCAGGGTGGTGAAGACCGCCGCCCCCCGCAGGAGCGCGTCGTCGGGGGCCAGCGCAAAGGCGGCGACCAGACGCCCATCCTGAAAGGCGCTCACGCGGCCGGTGGCCGGTACTTCGCCCGGGGGCTCGGCACGGGGGCCGGCGGCAGGATGTGCAGATCGAACTCGGGCCCCAAGGCCACCAGGGTGCCCTCGGGCAGCTCTTCCCAGATGTCCTCCTCGCTGATCGGCTCACTGGCGATGATCAGGTGATTGACCTTTCGCCAAACCCCCCGAAATCCCGGCCGGCGGGAGAGGAGGTCGAGGGGCCGGGTCGGCAGCATACAGACCTTGTTGGGCTCTGCGCAGGTCTCGTACTCTTTGCAGGTCACCTTCTGGCTGGCGAGGTACAGCTCAATCCCCGCCCGCTGGGCGAAGAAGACGGTGCCATTGGTGAGGATGAAGTTCACCAGCGGCGGATCGAGGCCCTCCTCTCTCGAGAAGTCAAAGAGCCGGCCCACCGCGGCGCGGAGCACCTCGGCGGCCCGCGCCGCGTCGATGCGCGACCGACCGTTGTCCGGGATGCCGGCGGCATCCAGCGCAGAGAGCAGGTAGAAGAAGAGGTGCTCGGAGTCGGTGCTGCCGAAGATGAGCATCGCGAGGTCGGGACGGATGTGCTCCAACATCCGTTCGCGCAGGCGATCGAAGCCAAAGAGCGTGCCATTGTGGGCGAAGATCCACAGCCCGTGCCGAAAGGGGTGGGAATTGAAGTAGTCAGAACCGCCAACGGTGGCCCGCCGCACATGCACGACGAAGGCGTGGGAGCTGAGCCGCTGGGTGAGCTTGTCAAAGCGCGGATCGCTGCTGGCCCCCGAGTCGCTCTTCAGCACATAGGCGTCGTCGCCCTGGTAGTAGCCGATGCCCCAGCCATCGGTGTGGCGGCAGGCCTGCCGGGCCAGCGCATTCTCGGCCGCCACGAGGCTGCGGTGGGCACGGCTGGGCACGTTGGAGCGGAAACCGAAGAGGCGGCACATGCGCCTCGCTATCCCGCTGCGGCCGAGGGCGGCGGGGCGGCCATGGCGGCGACCTGGGCGCGGAGCAGCCCCTTGAGCACCTTTCCGCTGGCATTTCGCGGCAGGCTCTCCACAGGCAGGTACCGGCGCGGCGCCTTGAAGTTGGCCATCGTCTGCTGGGCGAAGGCCGCCAGGGCGTCGAGATCGACGGCTCCCACCACGAAGGCGCAGCCCACCTCCCCCAGGCGCGGGTCGGGCATGCCCACCACCGCCACGTCGACGAGGCCCGGAAAGCGCCGCAAGGCCGCCTCGATCTCGGCGGGAAAGGCCTTGAAGCCGCCCACCACGAACATGTCCTTGAGGCGGTCGGTGATGCGCAGGTAGCCCTCGACATCGACCCAGCCCACATCGCCGGTGAGCAGCCAGCCGTCTTTGAGGGTGGCGGCGGTGCCCTCGGGGTCGTCGAGGTAGCCCAACATCAGGTTGAAGCCGCGCAGCTCGATCTCGCCGGCCACCCGGGGCGGCACCGGCGCCCGGTCGGGCCCCACCACCCGCAGCTCGACGCCGGGGATCGACCGCCCGCTCGTGTGGGCCACCCGGTCGGGCGAATCGCCGGCCCGGCACATCGTCGCCACGCCGCAGCACTCGGTGAGCCCATAGGCCGTGAGCACATTCTCAAAGCCCAGATCGCTGCGCATCCGCGCCACCAGCTCCACCGGCACCACCGCCGCCCCCGTCACGGCGAGGCGCAGGGGGGCCGCGCGCACCGCCTCGGCCCGGTCGAGCAGGCTCTGAAAGAGGGTCGGCGGGCCGGTGAGCGTGGTGATGCCCTCGGCGACAAGGCGCCCCACAACAGCCTCGACGTCGAAGACCGCCTGGGGCACGGCGGTGGCACCCACGATGAGGCAGGCGAGCCAGCCGGCCTTGTAGCCAAAGGCGTGAAAGAAGGGCGGCACCACGAGGTAGCGGTCGCCGGCCCGCAAGCCGACGATGGCCGCCCAGTCGCCGAAGGTGCGCAGGGTCTGGGCGTGGGTGGTGAGCACCCCCCGCGGCCGCCCGGTGGTGCCTGAGGTGAAGAGGATGTCGGCCACGGCATCGGGAGAGACCGGCGGCAGGGCGATGGGGGCTGCAGCCCGCAGCGCCGCGTAGGGGAGCAGGCCCGCGCCGCCTTCGTCGGCGAGGTCGATCCCCACGAGGGAGTCGAGGCCCTGGCCCTCGACCTGCGCCCAGTAGTCCACCCCCAAAAAGCCCCGGGTGGTGAAGAGCAGCCGGGCCCCGCTGCGCCGCAGGATGTCGGCGGTCTCCTCGCCCTTGTAGCGGGTGTTGAGCGGCACCAGGGCGGCCCCCACCGCCTGGATCGCCAGGGCAGCGATCGCCCAACGGGCCTGATTGGGGGCCTGGATGGCGGCGCGATCTCCGGGCCGCAGGCCCCAGGCCCACAGCCCCGCGGCGAGGCAGCCGACCTCCGCGGCCAGATCGGCGAAGGTGAGGCGCTGGGCGCCATCCCAGGCGAGGCCCGCGGGGTCGCGGGCGGCGGCGGCGTCCACGAGGCCGGGCAGGGTCAGGAACTGGAGATCAGCGCGGGTGGAGGCGTCCATCTGCGCAGTCAACCATGCTTGGGGTGCAAAGACCAGGGCTGAGCGGGCGAGCCCGGCGAAAGCACCGTACTGGTGGGTCTCCTCACCAAAGGAGCCCAGGAGAGCGGGCCTCGGGGCTTGCTTTTGGCGGCCCTTGTCGTGCAAAGTGAAACACGTTCTACTTGCTCACCTCGCGGGGCCGCCTTGCCCATCACCGTCCACGCCACGCCGCTGCCCGCCACCGCCGAGAACCCCGATCCGGGGCAGATCGTCGAGGTGGTCGCGGATTACCCGCCGGTAAACGCCCTGCCCGTGGCCGGCTGGCGGGGCCTCGCCGAGGCCCTGCGCGCCGCCGGGGCCGACCCGCGCACCCGGGCCATCGTCCTGCGGGCCGAGGGCCGCGGCTTCAACGCCGGGGTCGACATCAAGGAGCTGCAGGGCGCCGCCGACCACGGCCCGCTGGTGGCCGTCAACCGCGCCTGCTTCGACGCCTTCGCCGCGGTCTACGAAGCGCCCGTGCCCGTCATCGCCGCGGTGGCGGGCTTCTGCCTGGGCGGCGGCATCGGCCTCGTCGGCAACGCCGACATCCTGCTGGCCTCCGACGACGCCACCTTCGGCCTGCCCGAGGTCGA
>JBEIQK010000968.1:0-2210 GCA_040376505.1 Alphaproteobacteria bacterium
CGCCGTAGACCCCGCCAAGGACGCCGCCCTCATCGCCGCCTTCGCCGAGGCCATCCAGGGCGCCGCCGCTGCGATGGGCGGGGGGGCCTGATGGGCCGCCTCTCGCTCCTGGCGGGCCCCGCCCTCCTGCTGGGCTGCGTCGGCACCGCGCTCGCCCAGGACGCCGTCGCCAGCGGCGCCAGCGGCGCCCCCTCGGTCGATCACCTCCTCGCGCTGGGCCCCTACGGCGCCCTGCTCTGGGGCGCCTGGCTCGTCGGCCGCGGGGTCAAGGTCACTGTTCAGGTCGAGCTGTCCGAGCCCGACCGCGCCCTCATCAAGGGCCTGCACCGGAGCGTGAGCCCATGAGCGCCGCCGCTGAGAACCTGCTCGACCGCATCATCCCCATCGTCCGCCAGCGGCTCTCCGCCGACATCGGCGGCGCCTACCTCAACGGCTTCCTGGCCCGCAACCGGCCCCTGCTCGTCTCCCTCATCGAGCAGCACCTCGGCGCCGTGTTGGGCGCCCAGGCCGACCGGGCCCCCCTCGCCGAGCTGTGGACCCCGGGCAAGCGCACGGCCGCCAACCTCGCCGCCATGCGCACCCTGGCCGCCCGCGCCCCCGCCGACCTCACCGAGGCCGACCTCAACGTGCTCCGCGGCTACTCGGGCTGGGGCGGACTGTCCATCCGCGACGCCGCCTCCCGCTTCCCGCCCGGATTTCCAGTCCCCGAGGAGCGCGGCCTCATCCACGAATACTACACGCCCACCCGGGTCGCCGAGGCCGTCGCCGACGCCGTCGCACCGCTCCTGGGCAGCCTGCCCGAAGAAGACGGCGTCATCCACGCCCTGGAGCCCTCCGCCGGCATCGGCCGCTTCCTCCACGCCTTCGACGCCGACGAGTTCAGCGCCCTGTCCTGGCAGGTCTGTGAATGGTCGGAGGTCTCCGGCCGGCTGCTGGGCGCCCTCTTCCCCGACGTGGCGCTGCACGTCGGCCCCTTCGAGCGGTGGGTGCGCGAGCAGGGCCCCATCTGGTCCCAGCGCCTCGGCCTCGTCGTGTCGAACCCGCCTTACGGCGCCCGCGGCGCCTCCATCGCCGAAGATCCCGACCGCGCCTACCGCGAGAAGATGGCCTACCACTACTTCCTGCGCCGGGCCCTCGACCTGTTGGCCCCGGGCGGCCTCGGCGTCTTCCTCGTGCCGGCCGGCTTCCTCACCGGTCGCACCGCCGTGATGCGCGGGCTGCGCGAGAAGGTGCTCCAGCGGCACCACCTCTCCGCGGCCTACCGCCTGCCCTCGATGCGGGCCAACGGGCGCGAGGCCCTGTTCCCCGGCGCCATGCTGGTCACCGACCTGCTCTTCTTCCGCAGCCGCGGCGGGCGCCTCGACGCCGTCGACCCGGACGACCAGTTCGTCGCCGAGGGCCGCTACTTCGAGGAATTCCCCGGCCACATCCTGGGACAGGTGGTGGGAGCCGACCGCGGCGAGGATGACCAGACCGCCAGCCCCCGCTACCGCTACCAGATCCAGGGTGAGTTCACCGGCCTGCCCGAGCTGGTGGAGCGGCCGATCTGCGCCGAGTGCCGGGTGATCAGCTACCCGAGCGCCGCCGCCGGCAGCCAGCGGGTCGGCGTCACCCGCCAGGTCGACAGCGACGTGACCGACCTCCCCCGGGACCTCGCCGCCGCCGTCAACCTCGGCCTGCGGGTCGACCGCTACCTCTCCCTCCTGGCCAGCGACCGCTCCGAGGAGCCGCCCCTGCTCTGGCCCGAGCTGGTCGAGGCCCTGCGCGGCTGGGTCACCCACAACGGCACGCCCGCCGGCAACGTCGAGCTGGTCAAGCTGGCCCGCGGCGGGAACACCGGCGCCGAGCGCTTCCTCTCCGCCTTCGATCGCATGGGCCAGCTCATCGTCGGCCTTCGCACCGCCCCGCCGGTCTACGAGCCCCGCTTCGCCGGTCGGCCCGATGACATCGTGGCCATCGCCGAGCACCTCTATCGAAATGCCCGCTCCCTGCGACTGACCGAGCTGCTGATGTACCACGCCGACATGGGCGGTCGACTGACGCCCGACGCCGTGCGCGAGGCGCTGGTCGCGGGCGGGTGGAGCTTCGACGGGGACGACGGCAACGAGCTGATCCCCGCCGAGGTCTACCTGACCGGCGACCTGTGGCCCCGCTACGACCGGGCCGTCGCGCGTGGACAGACCGAGCAGGCCCGCCGCCTCCTCGCCGCC
>JBEIQK010000469.1:0-5194 GCA_040376505.1 Alphaproteobacteria bacterium
GCTTCGCCGAGCTGCACGCCGAGCTGTGCCGGCGCCTCGACGATGTGGTGGTGGTCGGCCACAACATCCGCTTCGACATCGGCTTTTTGCGCATGGAGAGCGAGCGGCTGGGCCTGCGTCCGCCCGATCCCGCCGCCACCGTCTGCACCCTCGAGTTAGCCCGCGACGTCTTTGGCCTGCCGCGCTGCAGCCTGCCGGTGCTGGCCCAACGCTGCAATGTGGCGATGCCCTTCGCGCACCGCGCCCGCGTCGACGCCGAGGCCACCTTTGGGGTCTACCGCTCGATGCTGCAGAGCATGGCCGGCGACCACATGCCCACCATCGGCGAGCTGGCCGAGCAGGTCACCTCGCTTCGCCGCGACGGCCCCGGCCGCAAGGCCATCGTCGCGGCCCTGTCGGCCGCCCGCAGCGACGACCGCCCCGTCGTCATCGACTACACCTCGCGCGACGGCCAGGGCGAGCTGCTCACCCGCCGGGCCATCACCGTGCGCGAGGTGCGCCTGCCCTATGTCGAAGCCTGGTGCCATCTGCGGCAAGAAGACCGGGTCTTCCACGTGGGCCGCATCCAGCGCATCCGCGAGGGCTGAGCCCTCCTCGATGCTTTCGACGAAGGGCGGCGATCCGGCCCCTCCGCTCAGCCGGCGTGGGCCCGGGCCTCCAGCCAGCGCTCGGCGTCGATGGCGGCCATGCAGCCCGTGCCCGCCGCCGTGACGGCCTGGCGGTAGACGTGGTCGGCCACGTCGCCAGCCGCAAACACGCCGGGGATGTTGGTGGCCGTGCTGCCCGCCTGGGTCTTCAGGTAGCCGGTCTCGTCGTGCGCCAACCAGGGGCGGAAGGGCACGGAGTTGGGCTCGTGGCCGATGGCGAGGAAGAGCCCCTTGATGTGGGTCCAGTCGCTCTCTTCGCCCGTGGCGAGGTTGCGCACCCGCAGCCCGGTGAGGTGCTGGGCGCCGAGCACATCGGCGACCTCATGCTGCCAGTGCACGGTGATCTTGGGGTTTTGCAGCACCCGGGCCGCCATGACCTTGCTGGCCTTGAAGCTGGTCTTGCGCACGAGGAGGTGCACATGGCTGACCATGCGGGTGAGGAAGGTGGCCTCCTCGCAGGCCGTGTCGCCGCCGCCGACCACGACGACCTCCAGGCCCTTGTAGAAGGCCCCGTCGCAGGTGGCGCAGGCGGTGACGCCGTAGCCGCGCAGGCGCAGCTCGTTCTCCAAGCCGAGGTACTTGGCGGTGGCGCCGGTGGCGACGATCACGGTGCGGGCTTCGATGGCGTCGCCCATGTCGGTGTGCAGCACAAAGGGCCAGCGATCGAGCTCGACGCGCTCGACGGCGCCGAAGCCAAAGCGGGTGCCAAAGCGCTCGACCTGCTTGCGCATGGTCTCCATCAAGGCCGGGCCCATCACGCCATGCTCAAAGCCGGGGAAGTTCTCCACCTCGGTGGTAATCGTGAGCTGGCCGCCGGGCTGGTAGCCCTCCAACACCAGGGGCTCGAGGTTGGCGCGGGCGGTGTAGAGCGCGGCGGTGAGGCCGGCGGGGCCCGAGCCGAGGATGACGACGTTTTCGACGCGGGGGGACGTGGCTTCGGACATGGGGCCTCCAGGCGGGTGCGCAGGGTATAGGGCCCGCCCCGCTCCGGGCAAGCCCCATGCCGCTCCTCGATGTGCCGCCCGACGAGGCCGAGGCCCTGATCCGCGCCGAGGCCGAACGCCTCGGCTTCAGCCGCCTGCGCTTCGCATCCCTGGACCCCGAGCCCCCCGGGGTGGCATCCTATGATGACTACGTCGCCAAGGGCTTCTTCGCCGAGATGGGCTGGCTTGCCACCGGCCGGGAGCCCCGGGCCAACCCGCGCAGCATCCTGCCCTCCGCCCGGTCGGCGGTGGTGCTGGGCGTCGACTATGACTTCGCGCGACGGCCCGATCCCGGCGGCCTCACCGGCAAGGTGGCCTGCTACGCCTGGGGCCGCGACTACCACAACCTCGTCGGCCGCAAGGTGAAGAAGCTCTGCAAGACCCTGCGCGCCGCCGGCATCCAGACCTATGGCAGCGTGGATGATCGACCCCTGCTGGAGCGCGCCTGGGCCGAGCGCGCGGGCATCGGCTTCATCGGCAAGAACTGCCTCGTCATCACGCCGGGGCGCGGCAGCACCTTCTTTCTGGCGGTGATCCTGGTCTCGGCGGCCTTGCCGCCGGATCTGCCGCGGGCCACGGCCACAAAGCACTGTGGGGCCTGCAACCGCTGCCTCGTGGCCTGCCCGACGAAGGCGTTCGCCGCCGCCGGCCAGCTCGACGCCCGGCGCTGCGTGTCCTACCTGACCATCGAAAACCAGGGGCCGATCCCGCTGGAATTACGTCGGGGCCTGGGCCGTTGGCTGTTTGGCTGCGATGACTGCCAGGAGGTCTGCCCCCACAACCACCGCCCACCGCCGCCGGAATTCGCCGATCTGGCCCCCCGGCCGGGCCATGACTGGGTGGAGCTGGACGCCCTGCTCTTCGAGGCGGACGAGGCCCTGGAGGCGCGCTTGGAGGGCTCGCCGATCCGGCGCCCGGGCGCCGTAGGCCTCAAGCGCAACGCCGCCGTGGTGCTCGGCAACCTCGGCGACCGGGCCGCCCGGCCGGCCCTCCTGCACGCCCTCGACCACCCCCACCCGCTGGTGGCCGAACACGCCCGCTGGGCGCTCGACCAGCTCGGCTAGTTCTTGATGAAGCTGCGCTCAAAGGCCAGCTTGCGGGCCGCCTCGCGCTCGGCCTCGGTGAGGATGCCGCTCTCGGTCAGCAGGCTCAGCTCGCGGACGAGGCGGGTGCTGCAGAGGTAGGTGCCGTCGGTGTTGATGGTGAAGGGCACCTTGTGCTCGATGAAGGTGCCCAGGATGTACTTGAATTCTTCGAGGTGCCGCACGGCGCGGGTGTGCAGGTTGGAGGTGGGGCAGATCTCCAGCACCGTGTTGGAGTCGACCAGGGCCTTGAGCGCGTCTTTGTCGTAGGCCGCCCGCACGCCGTGGCCGATGCGATCGGGGCGCAGGTGCTTGATCACGGCGATCACGCCCTGGCCATCGGTGTTGGGGGTCTCGCCGGTGTGGATGGTGGTGCCGAGCCCGGCCTCGCGGGCGCGCCGGAAGAGGCCGGCGTAGCGCCCCACCTCGTCGTTGAGCTCGACGGCGCGCGTCTCGGTGCCGGCCAGATCGATGCCCACCACGCCCCGGTGCCGGTACTTGATGGCCTTGGCCAGGATGATCTCGTTCAGCTCCACCGAGAATTCGCGGGCGAGGCAGAAGATGAGCCCGGCCTTCACGCCATACTCCAACATCGCGCGGTCCATGCCGATGAGCGCGGCGTGGATGATGTGGTCGAGGTCGCGCTCCCCGCCGAGGTTGCGCTTCATCGGGTTGAAGCGCAGCTCGACCTGCTCCACCCGGCTCGACCGGTACTCCTTGCCGATGATCTCGTAGACCGCGCGCTCCATCGCCGCCGGGCTGGACTGGATCTTCTCGGTGTAGTCGTGGAGGATCTTCAGGTAGTCATCGAGGTTCTGGTCGCGACGGGGGTTGACGGTGACCTTCTCCACAAAGTCCCAGTAGTCGCGCATCGGCAGCTTCATGCCTTGCTGGTGGGCGATCGACCACAGGACATGGGGGGCCAATGAGGCGCCGACGTGGATGTGCAGGTCGCAGAGCGGGGCTTGGTGCATGACGACTCCAGGGCGACTGGCTAACTCAGACCCTCGGTGGGTCGCCTGCTCCCCTGCCCCACCCCGAGGTCCTCCATGCGCCGCGCCCTCCCCGCCCTCTGCCTGCTCCTGCTCGTCCCCACCGGCGCCCTGGCCCAGGAGGAGGGCGGCATCATGGACATCCCCGACCTGCAGATCGATCTCGGCGGCGACGGCAGCAAGTCGGCGGCCCCCTCCTCCACCTATGAAGGCAGCCTCAGCCAGTCGGCGCCGGACTTCGCCAGCGGAAAGCCGCTGGCCATCAGCCACAACGGGCCCGTGCGCGTGCGCTGCGCCGATCGCCAGGGCGTGACCGCGCGGCTCACCTATGTGCTCACCGGCACCAACGAAGGGGCGATGGAGTCGATGGGCAAGGGCGTGGGCCTCTCGGCCTCGGGGGGCCCTGGCGGCGGTGCGGTGAAGAGCCGGGTGCCCACCCGCCCGGCTGGCGTCACCCAGGCCGACATCGAGCTCACCGTAAATGTGCCGCCTGCCGCCGTGCTGAACATCACCGGCGGGGCCGGCTCGGTCGACGTCTCGGGCTGCAAGGGTGCGGTGAAGGTCACCAACAAGACCGGCGACGTGATGGTGCAGGGCACCTACACGGGCGTGAGCGTCACCACCGGCGGCGCCGTCTCGGTGCGCCTCGACAACGACAGCGCCCTTGCGGGCAGCAACGTCATCAACGCCGGCGGCACCATCGACATGACCCTGCCGCTGGCCTACGCCGGCAAGTTCAGCGCCAAGGGGGCCAACGTCAGCGTCTTTCACACGGTGATGGGCACCAATACCGGCACCCTCGTGCAGGGCACGATCAGCAGCGGCCCGGCGAGCCTCTCGTTGGCCACCAAGGGCGACGTCAAGGTCGTCGCCCCCTGAGGGCGCCGATCAGGAGCCGTTCATCTCGCCCTTGAGGGACTCAAAGTCGACCATCGCGTCGACCTTGACCCGGGCCCCCGGCCCGACGATGCGGGCATGGCAGCCGAGGCGCGAGAGGGGGGTGGCCGGCGGGCCGGGGCTGCGCTCGCGGCCCTCGTGGGGGTCGCCCCGCACGAAGGCGTCCATGGTGTTGCGCTCCAGCTCGGCCATCGGGGTGAGGCCGGTCTGATCGAGCACCTCCACCCGGCACAGGCCGCAGCCGCCGTCGGGGCAGGTGCCGCCCGCGCGCCGGCCGGTGCTGATCGGGCTCGGCAAGGCCTGGCTGGCCATCAGCAGGCTGTAGCGCTCCTCGGCCTCGACCCGGCGCTCGCTGCCGTCGGGCCGGATGAAGGTGATCGGAAAGGCGACGATCGAGCGAGCGACCGGGCCGATGCCGAGCGCGGTCTTGATGCGCTTGCGGATTCCAAACGGGGTCATCGGGGCTCCCTACTCGTCGGCGCCGTCATTGGGGTGCAGGACCTCGTTGATCTCGAGGTGATGCGTGATGTAGTCGAAGGCCTCGTCCACGGTGTTGACGGTCTGGAAGAGCAGCAGGTCGCTCTCGCTGATCA
>JBEIQK010000676.1:0-3693 GCA_040376505.1 Alphaproteobacteria bacterium
CAGCGCCGCGGCCGTAGTGCAGGCTGCGCAGCGAGAGCGCCTCTTCGGCCTTGCCGTCGACCTCCAGGATCGTGGCCAGCTCGTTGCGGGCGGCCACCCAGGCGATCTCGGGGATGCGCTCGGCGGTGCTGATCACGCCCGAGTCATCGCGGATCCGCTCGGCGTAGGCCCGCTTCTCTTCGTCGTGGCGCGGCAGCAGGTCGAGCAGGGCGGCGATCTCCTGGAGCTTGCTGCTGTCGAGGCGATCGATCAGGTGGGCGAGGAGCCAGACGCTGGCGAGGTTCTCGCTGCGCACGCCGGCCCAGCCGAGCGAGACGGTGGGATCAGGGGTGTGATCGGCGCGGGGGTAGTACCAGCTCCCCTCGAAGGGAAAGGTGTTCTCGCGGTTGTCGAGGAGATCGGCCGGCGTCCAGCCAAGCTGCAAGGCCGTGGCGTAGACCAGGGGCTTCCAGGTGCTGCCGAGCTGGCGCCGGGCGGTGATCGCCCGGTTGAAGTTGCGGTTGTCGTTGCCCCCCACCATCGCCACGATCTGCCCCCGATCGAGGAGGATGAGGGCCCCCTGCAAGGTGGCGCGCAGCTCCAGATCGCAGCGGCTCGCGTCCTTCTGAAAGCTGGCCAGCACCTTGTCGCCCACGCTCAGGCTGGCGACGACCCGCGCCCGATCGATCGGCTTCACCCCGCTGCGCCGCAGGATGTCGACCATCCGATCGAGGGCGCCCTTGTCGACCGTGCAGGCGACGCCGCCCATATCGAGGCTGAGCTGCTCGCCCGCCGCGGCGCTCACGCGGCCGACGCCGATGGCGTGCACCTCGGCGACGCGACGGTCGTCGATCGGGGCGTCGGCCGGCAGGCGCAGGGCCGCGAGGCCGACCCCATCGAGCACCGCGCCGATGTCGGAGAGGTGGTGCCACAGGGCGTAGGTGGCCTCCAATTGGGCCTCGCGGTTCAAGGTGGTCACCACCGAGATGCCCGCGGTGGACGGGTTGTCGATGCCCAGATCGGCGAAGAGCGCCGGGAAGGGCGCCTGCTCCAACCGCGCCGCGACCTCATCGACGAGGATGTTGGAGTCGTAGCGAAAGCTGCCGCGCTTGAAATTCAGCTCCTGGGCCACCAGTTGGGCGTGCTCGGCCTCGGAGAGCGTGCCCATCACCCGCATCCGGTCGAGCACATAGCGGACCCGCGCCTGGCCCCGTCGGCGCGCTTCGGCCCGTCGCTCTTCGGTGGCGCCCACGAAGGGGTTGTAGAGCGCGGGGCCCTTGACCATCCCGGCGATGAAGGCGCACTCCAGCGTGCTCAGCTCGCCCACCTCCTTGTCAAAGAAGTAGCGGGCGGCGATGCCGAGGCCCCGGCCGTTGGCGCTCACGTGGAACTGGTTGGCGTAGAACTCGAGGATCTCCTCCTTCGAGTAGTGGGCCTCGAGGCGCAGGGCGTTGACCAGCTCGGTGAGCTTGCTGCTGAGCGAGCGATCGGGCCGGTACTAGAGGTTCTTCGCGGTCTGCTGGGTGAGCGTGCTGCCGCCGGCCACCATCCGGCCGGCCTTGACGTTCTGCACCATCGCGCGGGCGATGCCGGTGGGGTCGACGCCCGGGTGATCGTAGAAGTGCTGATCCTCTGACGCGACGATGGCGTGCACCCAGGCCTCGGGGATCTGCCCGTAGGCGACGTACTCGCGGTGCTCCTTGTCGAAGAAGGTGCCGATCCGCGTCTGGCCGTCGCTGTAGAGCACCGGGCTCTCCTGGGCGATGATCGCCAGGATGGCCTCGCGCTGCAGGTGCTCCCCCGGCTCATCCACCACGTGCCGCTTGTAGTACCAGCCGCCCACGATGAGGCCGACGACGCCGCCCACCAGGCCGAGCAGGGCCATCCCCTTGCCCAGCCGCCAGACGATCGAGGCGAAGCGCCGCAGGCCGCCGCCCTGACGCTGGGCGGCCTTGTTTTTGTTGAACATCTCCAAGCGGCTCATCGGGAAAGCTCCATCAGGGCATCAAGAGTGCCGGCGAGGGCTCGTTGTGGCGTCCAGGGCTCGGCCAACGACCGCGCCTGCTCCCGCCAGACCGGCTCCGACAGGAGGCGATCGAGGGCGTCTCGGTAGGACGCAGCGTGATCGACCTCGCGGACGACCATCCAGGGCTCGGGGAGCAGCTCCGCCGCGCCGTTGGCCGCCGAGGTGACCACCGGGACGCCGCAGGCCAGAGCCTCCAAGACGACGTTCGCCGCCGGATCATAGCGGGTTGGCAGCACCAGGGCCCCTGCTTGGGGCAGCAGGGTCTCTGGCGAGGCCACCGCCCCCAGAAAGCGCACCCGCCCGCCAAGACCGAGGGCGTCGGCGAGGCGCACGAAGCGCCCGGCCTGGCGATCGGCGCCGATCACCCAAAGCTCCCGACCGGGCAGGCCCACCAGGGCGCGCAGGGCGGTGTCCAGCCCCTTTCGGGCGAAGCCGGAGCCGAAGAAGAGGATCGGCTTGAGGCCCGCGTTGACAGTGGGACGAAAGCGATCGAGGTCGACGCCATTGCGCACGAGCCGCAGGCGCTCGGCGGGAGTGCCGTAGAGCGCGCGCAGATCGGCGCCGGCCATCTCGCTGTTGACGATCACCCGCCGCGCCGAGCCGACCGCCCGGCGATCCAGCGCCTCCTCCGCCCAGTCCGCCGCCGAGGGGCCGCGCAGGGCCCGCCAGCGGGCGTGGCAGCCGCCTCCCGCCCGAAAGAGATCGAGCCCGCCGACCCGCACAAAACCGAGGCGCAGGCCGCGGGCCTCCTGCACGAAGCGCCGACCGGCCCACCACAGGCCCCCCAAGCGCAGCAGCCGACCGCGCCCGCGAAAGGGCAGGTGCCGGATCGTCGCGCCCGGCACGGGATCATCGACGGCGTCGCACCAGATCTCCACCGTGTGGCCCGCCGCCACCAACCCACAGGCGAGCCCATGCACGAAGCGCTCCGTGCCGCCCATCCGGCCGAGCCGCCGCACCAGCAGAGAGAGGATCACCGTGGCGCCCGCAGGGCGATCAGCGCCCACTTGAGCGCCACGCTGGCCGCGCCCAGGAACGCAATCGCCAGTCCACGAGGCCCATCCCGCCAGCCCGATCGCAGGAGGAGCGCCTTGGCGAGGTGGGCGAAGGGCCGCACCAGCAGGTCGAGGCGGCGGGCCCGCCGCCCCCGGGCCAGGGCCTCGCCGGCCGACAGCTCGGCGTAGCGAGCGATGGTGACGAGGTGTTCGGTGAGGTCGCGGTAGGGGTCGTGGAGGATCGGCGCCGTCAGCTCTTCGATCGGCCCGTCGATCACCACGCGATCGTGCGGATCCTCGCCGCTCCATCGCCCAAAACGCCGGTCGAAGAGCCGCACCCGGGCGTCGGGCCACCAGCAGCCATGCCGGATCGGCGCCCCCTGCCAGGTGGTCAGCCGGGGCACCCGAAAACCCCGGGCCTCGGGGGCCGGACCCCGGCGAAATTCCGCGATCTCCGCCGCCAGCTCAGCGCTGATCTGCTCATCGGCGTCGATGCAGAGGACCCAGTCGGTGCCAGCGGCGTCGATCGCCCGGTTCTTCTGGGCGACGTAGCCGGGCCAGTCGGTCTCGAGCACCTGGGCGCCCAGGGCGAGGCAGCGCTCCACGGTGTCGTCCTCGGAGCCGCTGTCCAACACCACCACGGCGTCGGCGAAGGACACCGAGCGCAGGGCCGCCTCGACCCGGTCGGCCTCG
>JBEIQK010001122.1:0-1619 GCA_040376505.1 Alphaproteobacteria bacterium
CCTGGGCCACGTAGAGGGGCTCGGTCTGGGGGCCCAGGGAGTTGGTCTCTTCGTAGTGGTCGCCCGGCGGCTCATCAAACCAGGGGTTGACCGCGTCGAGCTTGAAGTCGTAGGGCGGCAGGATGTAGCCCAACTGGTCGTTTCCGAGGCCGATGATCCAGGGGTGGCGGCCTTGCATGCGGTCGTAGAGGTAGGGCCCGGCCGGCGCGCTGGCGAGGTCGGGCGGGTCTTCGTTGCCCTCGTCGACGATGGGAGTGTCTTCGGAGCCGGTGCAGCCGCCTTCGTAGCAGCCGATGGCCGACTCGGGGAAGAGCTCGCCGGGCACCGTGAGCAGCTCCAGCTCGCCGATGCGCAGCCAGGCCAGCTCGGTCTGCACGTCGGGGGTGTTGCCCTCGTCGATGGGCTCGCTGGGGTCGTAGTGAAAGAGCTCCCGCTCGATGATGCCGGAGAGGAACATGGCCTGAAAGCCGTAGTTCTCGACCGGCAGGTAGAAGGACTCCACCGCGAGGCGGATCGAGGGGCTCTCCACCACCGTGGAGCTCTCCACCGCGTCGAGGCCGAGCTCGCCCATCATCTTGCCCAGGGCCTCGGTGCGGGGCCAGGAGTAGCCATCGTAGGTGTTGCCGTCGGGATCGGTGATGTCGATGCCGAGCGAGCTCATCATGCCGCCCACCGGGCCGTTCAAGAAGATGGCGGTGCCGCCCAGGCCGGCGCGGCTGTAGGCCTCCCAGACCACGCCCTGCTCCAGGGTCTGGCGCAGGGTGGCCGCGTAGTCGCTGGACAGCTCGCTGTTCTCGTCGGCCCGGTCTTCGGGGTGGTTGGCGAAGTAGGCCAGGGTGGCCAGCGTGCCGCCGTCGGCGTCGCGGAAGATGGCGGTGTGAAAGCGGTAGTCGATGATGTTGGGGGCGCGGTGGTCGGCGAGGTAGTTGTAGACCCCGCGGGGGTAGGTGCTGATGTCGACGGTGCCCACGCGCAGCTCGCCGAGGGGCTTGAGGCCTGCGATGGCGGCCTCTACGGCGTCGGCCGACTTGGTGTGGACGGCGGTGAGGTAGTCGGGGTCCACGCCGCTGCGCGACTCGGTGCGGCCCCATAGGCCCATGGTGTCGGGGCCCTGGTGGGTGTGGGTCGACGCGATCAGCACATAGTCGACGTCGGCGCCGCGGCGGGCCAGCTCCTGGCGCACGGCCACCACATCCTGGAGGAACCAGCCCACCAGATCGACGCTGACGACGGCGACGCGGGTGCTGCCCTGGTCGAAGACGATGGCGCGGGCGTACATGTCGTCGTGCACGCCGCTGGCGGGGCGGTTGTTTTGAAAGCCGGCCACCCAGACCGCCTGGAATTCGCCGTCGCCCTCGCCTTCGTCGGGGCCGGTGTAGCCCTCATCGGCGGGGCAGAGGCGGTCGCAGCCGCAGTCGAGGAAGCTCTCCTCGTCGTCGAGCTCGGCGTCGGCGTCGAGGTCGGTCCAGGACTCGAAGCAGGAGGGGGTGATCACGGCGCTGGCGGCGCCGACGCGCAATTCGCCGCTGGCGTCTTCGCAGCCGGCGCTGCCCGGGCAGACCAGATCGGGGGCGTAGGGGGCGTCGCCCGCGCCGTCGCGGTCGTCGATCACGCTCCCC
>JBEIQK010001004.1:0-2062 GCA_040376505.1 Alphaproteobacteria bacterium
ACGACTTTGGCTCGCGGCCGCCCGGGGGCTACTTCTCCACCCAGGGCGTGGTCGAAAATTGCGGCGTCGTCACGCTCACCGTCACGGCCTTTGAGATTGGCGGCGACGCGGCCTTCTCGGTCAGCACGCCGCCGCCCATCTACGTGCTCCCCGGCGAGGCCCAGGAATTCGAGATCGCCTACCAGCCGGGCGGCGTCTCCGGCGGCGAGACCGCCACCATCACGGTGAAGGCCAACGACGAGAACGTGGCCAACCAGCCCGTGCGCGTGGTGGGCAACGCCTGCGAGCTGTCGGTCGACACCAGTTGGGATGACGACGGCGACGGCTTCACCGTCTGCGGCGGCGACTGCGATGACACCGACAGCAGCATCAGCCCGGCGGCCGTTGAGAACAGCGGAAACTCCGAGGACGACAACTGCGACGGCCGCACCGACGAGGCCGCCAACAATCCAGCCACCGACGGCGACGGCGACGGCGTCTCCGAGGAGGCTGGCGACTGCAACGACGCCGATCCGCTGGTCGCCCCCGGGGTGGCCGAGACGATCAACCAGATCGACGACGACTGCGACGGGCGGATCGACGAGGGCACCGAGTGGTTCGACGACGACGGCGACGGCCTGTCCGAGCGCGACGGCGACTGCGTCGACACCGACAACCTGATCGTGCCGGGTGCCACGGAGAACCAGAACGAGATCGACGACGACTGCGACGGCCTCATCGACGAGGGCTCCTACACCTTCGACGATGATCGCGACGGCTACGCCGAGGTCGACCCCACCGGCAGCACCGACTGCGACGACGACGACGCCTGGAGCTTCCCCGGCGCCGTCGAGGACTGTGACGACCACGACAACGACTGCGACGGCCTCATCGACGAGGGCGAAGACGACAGCCCCGACGGCGCCTGCGGCTTCCTGGTGGAGCGCGTGGTGGTGGTGGACACCGACAAGGGCGGCTGTTCCACCCCCGTCGGCGCGGTCGGCGGGGGGCTCGCCGGGCTGGGCCTGCTGATGAGCCTGGGGCGGCGTCGGCGCGCCTGATCTTGCCGGAGGGGCCCGCCGTGGCTACCTCGGCACGGTGCAACCAAACCGAAGCTTCCTCTTTCTCCTCTCCGCGATGGCCCTTGTGGGCCTCGTGTGGATGGCCTTTGGCGCGATGCAGCAGGTCTCCCAGACCAGCCCCACCTGGTCGGAGGCCAAGCGCAAGATCTCCGAAGGCGCCGTCGAGCAGGTCACCTTCGAGCACAACCGGGTGCGGCTGCAGCTGCGCGAGAAGGCGAAGGGCCAGCCGGTGGTGGAGTCGGTCGAGCGGGTCACCGCCGACGACGCAGGCATGGTCAAGCTCCTCGAAGAGAAGGGCGTGCCCTACCGGTCGGCGCCGCCCTCGGCCTGCGAGGGGCCGGGCATGTCCTGGTTCCTGATCCTGGCGATGTCCTTCGCGATGATGACGATGATGGCGCGCCGCGACGGGGGTGCGCCGCCCGGCGTGGCGGCCTTCGGCAAGAGCCAGGCCCGCCTCGCCCCCGAAGAGGGCACCGGCATCACCTTCGCCGACGTGGCCGGCATCGACGAGGCCATCGAAGAGCTGGAAGAGATCGTCCACTTTTTGAAGACCCCCGAGAAGTTCACGGCGCTGGGCGGCAAGATCCCCAAAGGCGTGCTGCTGGTCGGGCCGCCGGGCACCGGCAAGACCCTGCTCGCCCGCGCCGTCGCGGGAGAGGCTGGGGTGCCCTTCTTCAGCATCTCCGGCTCGGACTTCGTGGAGATGTTCGTCGGCGTGGGCGCCGCCCGCGTGCGCGACCTCTTTCAGAAGGCCGGTGAGCACGCGCCCTGCATCATCTTCATCGACGAGCTCGACGCCGTGGGCAAGGCGCGCGGGGCTGGCGCGCCGATGGGCGGCCACGACGAGCGCGAGCAGACCCTGAACCAGATCCTGGTGGAGATGGACGGCTTCGATGGCCGCAAGGGCATCATCATCGTCGCCGCCACCAACCGCCCCGAGACCCTCGATCCCGCCCTGCTGCGGGCCGGCCGCTTCGATCGGCAGGTGCTGGTCGATCGCC
>JBEIQK010001132.1:0-1573 GCA_040376505.1 Alphaproteobacteria bacterium
CGACGGCTTCCGCACCTTCACCCACGCCCGGGCGGTCTTTGAGCAGAGCCGCATCAACGCGCTCAGCCTCTTCAACCCGCCCTACGGCAAGCTGATGGACGCCGCGCTCAAGCTCTTCAACTTTTAGGGCGTGAAGCTGAAGGGCAGCGAGGCCTCGTAGGGCTGGCGGTCGGCCATGCGGGGCAGTCGCATGGTCTTCACCCGCTCGATGATGCAGGCGGTGGCGTCGGCGTCGCCCATCGTGTCGGTGGAGGGCCGGGCCCCCAACACCTGGCCGTTCTCGTCGACCTGCACGTCGATCACCACCTTGCCGGCCAGGGTGGGCCGCCGGGTGAGCGAGACCTCGTAGCAGCGCTGGATGGCGCCCGCCTCCGACTCGATGCTGCCGCGCAGCAGGGCGCTCAGGTCGGCCGCGTTGGGCTCGGTGATGGCCTCGATCGGCGTGGGCAGCAGCACGTTTACGACCTGATCGCCCGCTGGCGTGCGCAGGGTCACCCGGGCGTCGCGGTAGCCCTGGGTCGCCGCGGTGCGCAGGCCGGCCTCCACCGCCGACCAGGGCACCCCTGGCTCCACCACCACCCGCAGCAGGCCCGGCACCCGCGCCGGGCTGGCACCGGCCGCCAGCAGGCGATCCTGCAGGGCCCGGGCCTTGGGCTCCATCGCCGCCTTCATCGGCAGCAGCACGCCTCCCCGCGCCTCGGTGGCCCGCGGCCGCAGCACGCCGTCGGCGCCCAATTCCAGGGCCCCGACGGCCTTGCCCTCCAGCCAGTAGCCCTTGGGGCTGATCGTCAGGTTGATCGGCTCCATGGCCTCGGCCAGATCGCAGGCGGCGTTGACCCCGAAGATGCAGGCGCTGGTGAGCTGGTTCACGCCGATCTCGGTTGAGCGGCTGACCTCGCCGTAAAAGGAGAGGCGATCGAGGCCCACCCGCAGGCAGGTGGGCCCGCTGCCGGCGTCGCAGCCCTGCTCGCGGGCCCCCACCGCCCGGCTGCGGCTGCGCTCGGCCCCCATCGGGTCAAAGCTGCGGCCCAACTCCAGGCAGGCCCGGGCGTCGTTGAGATCGCAGGCATCGCGCAGCAAGGCCTCGGCCCGCCGCGTGCGCACCGCCAGCATCGTGCACGACGAGGGGTCGCCGTTGACGCAGTTTCCGGTCAACAACGAGACGGGATCGCTGGCCTCGGCCAGGGCGAGTCCAGACCAACCCAGGAGGGCGAAGATCAACGACATCAGGGGCTCCCAAGCTCAACGAGGGGAAAGAGCGGCGCCTCGGCCGTGCCGCGGGCGCGCCCCACGGCCTCCACCACGAGGTCGAAGGGGGTGGTGGGGCTGGCCGAGAGGCCGATGCTGCGCAGATCGGGGCAGGCGCTGCGGATCGTGCCGAGCCGGGCGGTGTAGGCGGCCCAGTCCATCGCGCCCACGCTGATGCAGCCGCTCGCGCCCGCGCAGGGCAGCTTCGCCGCCTTGTCGCCGCCCAGCAGGCGCTCGGCGCCGCGCAGTTCCACGCCCTCCTTGGCGATGTAAACCCGCACCGACAGGCCGCTGCAGGCGGGGTTCGCCGCCGCGCGCGGGGCGC
>JBEIQK010000776.1:0-3069 GCA_040376505.1 Alphaproteobacteria bacterium
GGCCGGCCTGGGCGGCGGCCTGTACGCCGGCCTGGATCTTGCCGACCTCCTTGACGGCCTCGCCGGCTCCCTTCAAGGCGGCGCCCAGCGTTTGGGCCAGCGCGCGCACGCTGCGGGCGGCCAGCGCCTTGGCCTCGGCTTCGGGCACCTCGTAGATGTCGGCCACCACGGGATCAATGCGCAGCACAGCGCCGCGTAGGGAGCGCAGCACCAGGGCGCCCGTCGGCAGGGCCTGGCCGTCGGGGATCAGGAAGAAGCGGGTGGCCGGGTCGGTGGCGTAGAGCGTGGCGGCAGGCTGGCTCATGGGGCGGCTCCGGCGTAGCGGGCGGCGAGGGCGGCGAAGCGCCCCGGCGCGATCTCGCGTACTTCAATGGCGGCGTTGGCGAGCTTGTGCTTGCCGATCTCTTCGAGGGGGGTCTCGTCTAAAAGGCCGAGCAGCACGCGATTGAGGCCGCCGTGGGCGACGAGGAGCGTGGGGCCCTCCACCGCCGGCAGGCTGGCCAGGAAGGGCAAGGCGCGGGCGGCCATGTCGGCCTGGCTCTCGCCCTGCTCGGGGCGGCCCGACCAGGAGAGCAGGGTGTGAATTCGCTGGTCGCCGCGCACATCGGCGAGGGGCACGCCCTGCCAGCGGCCGAGATCGCGCTCGCGCAGGGCGAGGCTCTCCTGGAGGGGCGGGCAGGGCAGGGTGGAGGCGGCGAGGACCCGCCGCGCCGTGTCACGGGCGCGGCGGAGGTCGCTGCAGAGCGCGCGCTCAAAGGAGACGGTGGCCAGTCGGGCGCCGGCTTCGTCGGCCTGGGCCTCGCCCCGGGGGGTGAGGGCCACGTCGGTCCAGCCGGACAGCCACCCCTCCGCGTTGGCGAAGCTCTCGCCGTGGCGGAGGAAGTACCACCGCCCCACCTAGGCCTCGGCCCGGTAGCGGCCGATCCAGGCGCGCACGCGCTCGTCGGCGACGAGGAGGGCGGCGAGAGCGGGCTGATCGCCCAGCACCCGTCCGACCAACTCGGCGAGACCGGCCAGATCGCGGCGGGCCACCGTCTGCACCTGGTCATCGACGCCCTGGCGGGGATCGATGCCGCGGGCCGCGTCGACCAGCTCGCGCTGGAGGCGGACGTAGCGGTTGCGCACGATGCCCAGCGCGACCGGATCCCAAGCGGTGGCGGCGAGGCGGGCTTCGAGGGCCCGCAGGGTGGGCGACAGGCGGCTCGCCTCGCCGGCGGTGACGTAGCGGACCACCACCGCGTGGGTGATCTCGCCCTTGGCGGCGAGCAGGGCGATCTCGCGGGCGGCGACGATCTCCCCGAGGCTGGCGATGCGGCGGGCCAGGGCCGGCGCGACGCCGCCGTTCACCAGGGCCTCGGCGCGGGCAGCCACCCGGCCTTCGACCGCGGCGCCGCCCTGGGCGATCAGCGCGGTGAGGGCGGCGCGGATGCCCTCGGCGGACTCCACCTTGGGGCCCGGCTCGCCGGCGCCCAGCCAGAGGCTGACGAGGCTCTGAACGGCGTCGGTGACGGCGATCCAGGCCTTGTAGCGGCCTTCAAAGCTGCCCGTGCCCGCTTCCAGCTCGGCCCGCAGCTCCCAGGCGCCGACGAGGCGCATCGCCGCCGACCAGGTGGCGGCCACCTGCACGGGGCTGGCGCCGGTCAGCTCGAGCATCAGCGGGAAGAATTGGGCGCCGGCCTCGTTCACCACCTCGTTGCAGGTGACGGTCATGCCGATCGACTGCTGCAGCATGTGGTTGGCAATGTCGGCGGAGAAGCCCTCGCGCACCTTGGCCGGGAAGTAGTTCTGCACCTTCTCGGCAAAGCCGGGGATGATGCTGGCGTCGGCGTCCTTGAGGTCGCGGAAGAGGTGCATCTTCACGTGGGCCTGAAGGACCGCCAGCTCGGGGCGTGTGAGGCCCTGGCGCTTGGCCGACCGGGCGATCAACTCGGCCTCGGTGGGCAGGCGGAGCGCCTCGCGGCTGATGTTGCCCATCTGGCAGACCCACTCGATGGTGGGGCTGTAGGCGACGGGATCGTGCTGGCTGCGCACCTGATCGAGGCTGAGCAAGCGGCCGTGCAGGTCGTTGTTGCGCAGCACGTCGTCGGCCACGGTGCTGGTGAGGCTTTCGAGCAGCACGTTGCGCTCGTCGCGGGTCATGCGGCCGCTGGCCATCAGCGGATTCAACAGGATCTTGAGGTTGACCTCGTGATCCGACATGTCGACGCCGCCGGAGTTGTCGATGGCGTCGGTGTTGATGCGGCCGCCGTGCTGGGCGTACTCGACGCGGGCCGCCTGGGTGAAGCCGAGGTTGCCGCCCTCGCCGACCATCTTGCAGCGCAGCTCGGTGGCGTTGACGCGCAGGTCGTCGCTGGAGGGGTCGCCGGCGTCCTGGTGGGTCTCGAAGGTGGCCTTGACATAGGTGCCGATGCCGCCGTTCCACAGCAGGTCGACGGGCATGCGCAGGATGTGGCGGATGACCGCGTCCACCGGCAGCTCATCGACGGTGACGCCGAACATCGCCTGCACCTCGGGGCTGAGCGGGATGCTCTTGGCCCGGCGCGAGAAGATCCCGCCGCCCTTGGAGATGATGGCGGTGTTGTAGGCGTCCCAGCCCTTCACCTCGTAGAAGAGGCGGTTGCGCTCGGTGGCGCTGGCCTCGGTGTTGGGGTTGGGGTCGAGGAAGATGTGCATGTGGTTGAAGGCCGCGAGCAGCCGCATGGTGGGGTGCTCGATGACGCCGTTGCCGAACACGTCGCCGGCGGTGTCGCCCACGCCCACCGCGGTGAATTCGGTGGTCCAGGGGTCTACACCCATCTCGTAGAAGTGGCGCCGGGCCGTCATCCAGCCGCCGCGGGCGGTGATGCCGACCTTCTTGTGGTCGTAGCCGAAGCTGCCGCCCGACGCGAAGGCGTCGTCGAGCCAGAAGCCGTACTCCTGGGAGATGGCGTTGGCCGTGTCGGAGAGGTGGGCGGTGCCCTTGTCGGCGGCGACGACGAGGTAGGGGTCGTCGCCCTCATGGGCGATGACGCCGGCCGGGCGGACAACCTCGTTGTTCGCATCGATGTTGTCGGTGATGTCGAGCAGGCC
>JBEIQK010000795.1:0-2971 GCA_040376505.1 Alphaproteobacteria bacterium
CCATCGGGCCGTCGCCCTCGGGCTCGGCGCGGTTCGGGGTGCCGGCGGCGATGGCCTGGAGATCGGCCCCCGCGCAGAAGGTGCCGCCCTCGCCCCAGAGCACCGCCACGGCGGCGGTGGCGTCGTCGTCGAAGGCGCGAAAGGCGGCGGCGAGGGCTTCGGCGGTGGGCCTGTCCACGGCGTTTCGGCGCTCGGGCCGGCTGAGGATCACGGTCCAGACAGGCCCTTCGACTTCGATCCGCACCATTGGCGCCTCCCAAGGCGGGCTCCGGGCCCAGCCCCTGGCTAACCGAAGGCGAGCCAGGGCGCGCCCCGGGGCCGGAGGTCGGAATGGGTCGGGTGATGCACAGCGAAGAGGAGCTGGACGGGCTGCGCGCCCGCGTGGAGGCCGGCCTGAGCGCGGGGGCGGCGCCAGCGCGGGTGCGCCCGATCGAGCCCTTGGCCGGGGGCGCCTGCCAGGAGCTGTTCGCTGTGGAGGTCGATCAGGGCGGCCTGCGCCGCTCGCTGGTGCTGCGGGTCGACGCGCCCACCTCGCTGCCCGGGAGCATCGATCGCCGCGCGGAATTCGCCGTGGTCAACGCCGCCGCCGAGGCCGGGGTGCCGACGCCGCGGGGGCTGCTCCTGTTGGGCGATCTGCTGCGGCCGGGGGCCTGGGGCTGGCTGATGGATCGCCTGCCCGGCCTCGCCCTGGGCGGCAAGGTGGTGGGCGCCCGCGAGCTCTCCGCCGCCCGCGCGGGCTTGCCGGGGGCCTTGATGGAGGCCCTGGTGCGCATCCATGGGCTCGGTCCGGTAAGCCATCCAGCGCTGGTGGCGGCGCTGGGCGCACCCCCTGAAGATCCCGAGGCCGCCGCGCTGATCGGGCTGCGCCGCACCCTCGATCAGCTCCCAATGGCCCGGCCGGCCTTGGAGCTCTGTCTGCGCTGGCTCCAAGACCACCGGCCACCGGCCTCGCCAGTGGTGCTGGTGCACGGAGACTTTCGGGTGGGCAATTTCCTGGTGGCGCCCACCGGGCTCGTGGCGGTGCTGGACTGGGAATTCGCTCGCTTTGGGGCGCCGGCCGAGGATCTGGCCTGGCTCTGCGTGCGCGACTGGCGCTTTGGCCGCATCGACCTGCCAGCCGGCGGGCTGTGCAGCCGCGAGGAGCTCGTGGCGGCCTATGTCGCGGCGGGCGGGGTGGCGCCCGATGTAAAGACCCGCCACTGGTGGGAGGTGATGGGCAACGCCCGCTGGGGGGCGGGCTCGGTGGCCCAGGGCGCGCGCTTCGCCGCCGAGGAGGAGCCAGACATTGAGCTGCTGGCGATCGCCAGAAGGGCGATCGAGATGGAGTTCGAGGCCCTGCGCCTGATCCGGCAGGGGCCGGCCTGAACGAAGACTGTGTCGCGCCCCTTCAGCGACACGGCGGCCCGGTCGGCGACCTCCCTTCGGCTCCTGCCCGCACCGAGCTCACCCAGGGATGCCGTCGAATCGCCTGTGCGTCGTGTGGCCCGCGCAAAGACCTTGGAGCAGTGCCCTACCCACGAATGGCCGGCTGCCCCTCCCGTCGGCAAAGGGCGCAAAGGAGCACGGCATGCGTGGACTGATCCTGGGACTTCTTCTGGGCTGTGGGGGCGCTCCCGGCGGGAATGCCGGCAAGGGCGAGGCGAAGGGAGACACCGGCGTGGAGACGGACGCCGACGCCGATGCGGACGCCGACACGGGCACCGACACGGGCACCAAAGAAGAGCTCGATCCTCGGTGTACGGTGGTGCTGCCCGCCAACACCTGGGTGGCGGAGGATTGGGGCGACGCGACCATCCGGAGCAACCACGCGGTTTGGGTCTGCGACAGCGGCGCGAGCGCGATCATGGGGGGTGACAACAATGTGATGGTGCTGTCGGGCGACGCCGAAGGCAGCCTGCAGGGCAACAACAACACCATCTACGCGGTCGGCTCGGAGGGGTACTACTACTTCGTGAACGGAGGCGGCAATACGCTGGTGACCGACGGCGAGCCCGATGGCTACCGCGAGGACAGCCGGGTGGTCTGTCCACGAATCGAGATCGACTTCAGCCTGGTGCCCGCGCCCTGTCCCGAGGCCGTTGAGTAGGGCGGTCGGCGTGCCGCGATGCGACCGAGTCAGGCCTCGAAGGGATCGCGGGCCCGGGCGGCGAGGAGGGCTTCCAGCTCGTCGGCGGTGGGCACGCTCTCGCGGAGCTGGCCGACCTTTCGGGCGATCACGGCGGCGAGCTCGGCGTGCCCCATGCCGATGACGCCGTTCTGCGCGCAGCGGGCCTCCAGCGCGGCCTCGGTGGCGGGCGCCCGCCACTCGGCCCGCAAGCAGGGATCGCAGAGCAGGTCGGCCGGATGAACCATCGGCCCCCAGCGGATCGAGAGGCCGCCCCCGCAGAGGGTGCAGCGGACGGTGCGGCGGCTGGAGATGCCCATGATCGGCTCCAACGGGGAGAATCACCCCCTAATCAGCCGTCGGCGAGTCCAGCGGGCCGCAGGCGATCGAGGTGGGCCATCAGGTGCCGCCCCGGGCAGCGGGTGGCGGCGAGCTGCCGGTGTACGCCAAAGCGCTCCAGGCCGTGGGCGGCGGCGAGGTGGGCGAGCAGGGTCTGCAAGGTGTCCAGTTGCGCCGGCGTGGGCTGGTCGACCTCGAAGTTGCCCAGGGCGCAGACCAGAAGCCAGCCTGCGGGGGCGTAGTGGGTCGCGGTGTCGCCGGCCCAGGACAGATCGCGCCCCTGCCAGACCGCCCCCTCGGAGTCGACGAAGAGGTGGTAGGCCACGTCGATCCAGCCGCGGCGCGCCTGGTGAAAGCGCTGCACCGCGCGTAGCTCTCGCGGCGCGGCGGCGCTGCCAACCTGGTTTCCGGCCGTGTGGTGGAGGGCGAGGCCCGAAAGCACATGGGGGCGACCCGGGCCCGAGGGCGGCCGGGCACCCCAGTCTGCGCGCGGCCGCACCGCGATCTCCGACGATGCCCAGGCCGGCC
>JBEIQK010000720.1:0-3412 GCA_040376505.1 Alphaproteobacteria bacterium
GGCAGGCGCGGCGCAGCCGGGTGGCGGAGAGGCGGGCGCCGCGCAGATCGGCCCCGCGCAGATCGGCGGCGCTGAGGTCGGCGCGACAGAGGTCGCGGGCTTGCAGATCGAGGCCGGCGAGGCTCCCGCCGCTGAGGTCCAAGCCGCGCAGCGCGCCAGCGGGGAGCGCGGCGATGGAGGCGGTCGGCAGGGTCAGGGCGGGCTCCAACAGGGCTGCGCGGGAGCGGCCTTCTGGCCGTGCCCGTGGCGCTGGGGCTAACGCGCGCTCCGCAGCGGCGTGCACGCCGAGGGGCGGCGCAGTTGCCGCGGGCAGATCCGCACACTACACCATTTCTTCGCACTGCTCACGTCGCCTGCCTCGCGCCTCCTCCGGCCGGCCGGCGACCCCCTCCCTCCCCGCTCCCACCTGGCGCCCCCGCGCTCCGAGTCGCGGCCCGCGGCGCCACGCACCCCCCGGCGTGAACCATGGACAAGCTCGTCATCGAAGGCGGTCGGCCCCTGCATGGCACCGTCCCCGTAAGCGGCGCCAAGAACGCGGCCCTGCCCATCCTCATCGCGACCCTGTTGGCCCCCGGCGAGCATGTCATCGACAATGTGCCCGAGCTGGTCGATGTCAGCTCCACCCTGTCGCTGCTGGGGCGCATCGGCTGCCCTTCGCTGGTGGGGGCCAACCCTGGCGAGGACGGCGCCCTGGCCGGCCACCGCCTGCGCCTCGACACCCAGCGCATCGCCTTTTCCGAGGCCCCCTACGACATCGTGCGCAAGATGCGCGCCAGCGTGCTCGCCTTGGGGCCGCTGCTCGCGCGCTGCGGTCATGCCCGCATCTCGCTGCCCGGCGGCTGCGCCATCGGCGTGCGGCCGATCGACCAGCACCTCAAGGGGCTCGAAGCCCTGGGCTGCCGCTTTGAGCTGGAGGGCGGCTATGTGAACGGTCGGGTCGACCGCCTCGTCGGCGCCGAGATCTTCCTCGACATGCCCACCGTCACCGGCACCGAGAACATCCTGATGGCCGCGGTGCTGGCCGAGGGGGTGTCGGTCATCCACAACGCGGCGCGGGAGCCGGAGATCGTCGATCTGGCCCACTTCCTGCGCGGCATGGGCGCCCGCATCAGCGGAGAGGGCACCTCCACGCTCACCGTCGACGGCGTGCCGGCCCTGCGCCCCTCGCGCCGGCCCCACCCCATCCTGCCCGACCGCATCGAGGCCGGCACCTACATGGTCGCCGCCGCCATCACCGGTGGCGATCTCTTCGTCGCTGGCGCCCGGGGCGAAGACATGGGGGCGGTGGTGGAGAGCCTGCGCAAGGCCGGCGCCGAGGTCACCGTCCAGGCCGACGGCATCCGCGTCCGGCGCACGGGCCCCCTCCATCCGGTCAACATCGAGACCCGGCCGCACCCCGGCTTCCCCACCGACATGCAGGCCCAGTGGATGGCGCTCATGACCCGCTCCACCGGGCGGGCGGAGATCACCGAGACCATCTTCGAGAACCGCTTCATGCACGCCGCCGAGCTGATGCGGCTCGGGGCCCGCATCCAGATCGACGGCAACAAGGCCGTGGTGGAGGGCAGCGAGCGCCTCGTGGGTGCGGCGGTGATGGCCACCGACCTGCGGGCCAGCGCCAGCCTCGTGCTCTGCGGCCTCGCCGCCCAGGGCCTCACCGAGGTGCTGCGCCTGTACCACCTCGACCGCGGCTACGACCGCCTCGTCGAGAAGCTGCGCTCGGTGGGCGCGCTGGTCGGTCGCTTCGGCGACAACGCCCAGGTGCGGCCGGGCATGATCAACCAGGGGCGGGCGCAAGAGGCAGGGTAGGCGGAGGGGCCGGATGATCTCGCGCGACGTCATCGAGGCCATTCGCGAGCGGACCGACATTGTTCAGGTCATCTCGCAGACGGTCACCTTGCAGCGCAAGGGCAACACCTACCTGGGCCTGTGCCCCTTTCACCAGGAGCGCTCGCCCTCCTTCAACGTGGTGCCGGCCAAGGGCATCTACCACTGCTTTGGCTGCGGAGAGGGCGGCGACATCTTCAAGTTCATGGAGAAGACCCGCGGGCTCAGCTTTCACGAGGTGTTGAAGGAGCTGGGCCCGGCGGTGGGCGTGCAGATCGAAGACCGCGAGCTGGCCCCCGAAGAGGCCCGCAAGCTGCGGGCCCGCGCCGACCTCTTCGAGGTCAACACGCTGGCGGCCGAGTTTTTTCACAAGAACCTCCTCGCCCGCGCCGAGGGCAAGGCGGCCCTTGACTACCTGCGCAAGCGCGGCCTCACCGACGACACCATCCAGCGCTACCAGCTTGGCTTCAGCCTCGACGCCTGGGATGGGCTGCTGATCGAGCTGCACAAGCGCGGCGTGCCCCCGGAGATGGCGGTCTCGGCGGGGCTCGCCCGGCGCCGCGAGGGCGGGCGCACCGGCCTGTACGACCTCTTCCGCGGGCGCGTGATGGTGCCCATTCAAGACGCCCGCGGCCGCACCGTGGCCTTCGGCGGCCGCGTGATGCCGGGGGCCCCGGCCGGCCCCGACGGCCGCGAGCCGCCCAAGTATGTCAATTCTCCCGAGACGGAGATCTACAAAAAGTCCAGCCTGCTCTATGCGCTGCCCCAGGCCCGCGCTGAGGTGCAGCGCAAGGGCTGGATGATCGTGGTGGAGGGCTACTTCGACGTGCTGGCCCTTCACCAGGCCGGCTTCAAGGAGGCGGTGGCCACCTGCGGCACCGCGCTCACGCCGGAGCACGCCGCGATCATCCAGCCGCTCACCCGCGATGTGGTCGCCCAGTTCGACTCCGACGAGGCCGGCGTGCGGGCCGCCCTGCGCAGCTTCGAGGCCTTCTTGAAGCTCGAGATCGAGCCGCGCCGCCTGTCGCTGGGCGAAGCCAAGGATCCGGACGAATTCCTCCAGAAGCACGGCGCCGACGAGCTCACCGCCATGCTCCGCCGCGCGCCAGGCCTCTTCGAGCTGGCGCTCGACCGCTCCCGGGTCCGCCATGGCTATGGCGACCGTTCAATCGATCTGGTGGTGGGCGATCTGGCGCCCCTGATTCGGATGTACCCACCCACCTTGCGCAGCGCCCGTGAGAACCGGCTCGCCGCCGCCTTCGGCGTGCCCGAGGCGGTGGTGCGTGAGCGCATCGGCGCCAGTCAGCAGAGTCCAAACCCCGCCGTGACGGCGCCGCCGCGGCGCTGGGTGCCGCCGGCCGAGCTCAAGCACCTGCTGTGGCTGCTGATCCACCACACCGCCCAGGTGGCGCCGCTGCTGGCCCTGGTGCCCGATCCGCGGCAACTCACCGATCGGGAGAGCGTTCTGCAGGCCATGGCCCTGCTGCTCAACGGGGCGCCCTTTCCGACTGTGCTCGAAGAGGTCAAGGATGCAGACCTGGTGCATCTTTTGCGTGGGGCTGCCGCGCACGAAGGCCTGTACACA
>JBEIQK010000958.1:0-2265 GCA_040376505.1 Alphaproteobacteria bacterium
AGCCCTTCAACGACATCCCCGAGATGGCCAAGGGGGTGGCGTGGATGCTGTCGGAGTCGATCGACGCCTTCGTCCACCGCGACGAGGGTCGGGCCCGGGCGGTGATCGAGCGCGACGACGAGATCGACGACGCCTACCACCGCATCTTCCGCGCCCAGGTCGAGCGGATGACGGTCGACCACGATCACTTCGACCGCTGCCTCGCCGTGCAGAACGTGGGCAAGTACCTGGAGCGAATGGCCGACCACGCCACCAACATCGCCGAGCAGGTGATCTTTCTGGTGCGCGGTCAGGATGTGCGCCACGCGGGCAAGCGCATCAGCAACGAGCGCTAAAGGCCGGCGGCGGCGGCCTGGGCGGCGATTCGAACGCGCAGATCGGCATCGGCGCAGAGCGCGGTGAGCAGTTGTGTGTTCATGCCGGGGGCGCCCAGGGCGGCGGCGGCGGCGGCGCGCAGGGCTTCGTCCTCGTCGATGGCGGCCTGCGCGAGGGGCGCCTCGGCGAGCTTGCGCAGACGATCGGGGGGATCGGGCCGGCGCAGCGCCTCGGCCAGCGCGCCGAGGGCGAGCAGGGTGAGCTCGCGATCCTGGGCGGCGAGGGCGTCGGAGAAGGCGGCGGTGTCGCCATTTCCGTCGGCCATCGCCAGCAGACGGGCGTACAGCGCGGCGGCGCCGGGGGCCCGGCGGGCGGCGGCGGAGATCAGCGCCGCGGCCTCTGGGCGTTGGGAGTGGGCCAGGAGGTCGAGGGCGGCCATCGCCGGCTCTTCTTGGCGGCCGGTGAGGGCCTCGTTCAAGAAGCCCGCGTCGCCGCTCTGCTCGAAGATCGCCGCCGCCAGCGGGATGACCATCTCGCCTTCGGCGCCGCCCAGCGCCGACTCCAGATCGGCCTTCAGGTCGGGGATGCCGGTGCGGCCGAGCTCCCGGGCGAGGTCGAGGTCGAGCGGCACCACGCCGTCGCGCAGGGTGTGGCGCAGGCTGCGCAGGGCCGCCGGATCACCGCCGCGGGCGCCGGCGATGGCGCAGAGGGCGGCGGTGGTGGCGTCGTCGCTGCGGTGCAGCGGGGCGACCCGGGCGAGGGCGGCGGCGTCGCCGGTGTGCAGCGCCGCGATGCAGCGGGCCTGGTCTGGAACCTGGGGGCGGTCGACGGCGGCCAGGAGCGCGGCCTTGCCATCGGGGCGGGAGGCCAGGGCCTCAATCCCCTGACGCGCCACCCAGGGCGTCGGATCGAGCAGCGCGCGGCCGAGGTAGGGGCTCTCGGCGTTGGGCGCCGTGCGGATCAGCAGCGCCAGGGCCTGCCCGCGCAGGGAGGGGTCGAGGGTGGAGGCCCCTTCTTCCCAGGCCACCTGGGGTGGCACCCTCACCGCAGCGGCGGCCGGGGCGGGGGGTGCGCCGCGCCGGGCGCAGGCGATCAGCAGGACAGCAGCAAACGCGAACTTAGCCATGGTCTCCCAGCGCTCCGATGGCCTCAGCAGACGCCAGCGCCGGCCAGGTGGTTCCCATCGGATCGCGCGCGACCAGCGCAGCGTAGGCGGCGCGGGCGCCGCTGCGGTCACCCGCCCGCTCGAGAGCCTGCGCGGCGCGCAGCTCTTTCAGGGTGGGTGCGCCGCGGGGCGGCTGTTGGGCCTGCCGGGCGGCGGTGAGGGCCGGGAGCGCCTCGCGCAGGTCGCGCTCGCCGGGGGCGACCCAGAGCGCGGCGCGGACCTGGGTCTCGGCGAGGAGCGGGCTGCCCCCCTCCTTCTCGACCGCGGCGAGGGCAGCGCGGGCCGCGGCGACCTTGGCGGCGCGGTCTTCGTCGGTGCTGCGGCGCCGGGCCACATCATCGACCAGGGTGTCGACCACCAGCGACTCCGCCGCGATGTCCGACCAGGCGGCGGCGTCGCTGGAGTCGGGCGCCATGCGGCTGTGCCGGTAGAAGGCGGTGAGCGCCTCATCGGGCCGACCCTGCAGCAGGGCGAGGCGACCGGCGTCGAGGGCCGGGTCCCAGGCGGGGGCGCCCAGGGTGGCGGCGCCCACGGGGACCGCCTCGGCCGCCTCGGCCTTGGCCTTCTGGCCCTTGAAGTGCCAGATCAGGATGCCGAGGGCGATCGCCAGCACCATCACCACGAGAAAGCCGAGCACCGCGGCGATGAGGAGGTGCAGCGGCTTGATGCCGCCGCTGGCGGCGGGGGGCGGCCGGCTGACGGTGGGCTCGTGGCCGGAGTAGGTGGGGCTGTCGATCACCACCGGCACCGGGGCGACCGCGCGCGGCGCGGGCTCCGGCGGGGCG
>JBEIQK010000747.1:0-3236 GCA_040376505.1 Alphaproteobacteria bacterium
GCGGGGTCAGCCTGCCGGTGGACGGCGGCCGCCTGCGGAGCCTGTAAGCCATGCGCTTCGACATCTTCTTCAGCATCAGCCAGACGCCGGTAGAGGGCCACACCCCCAGCGAAGCCGAGATGTTTCGCAGCTTCTTCCGGCAGGTGCAGGCCGCCGACGCCGCCGGCTACGGCACCGCCTGGGTGGCCGAGGCTCACCTCTCCACCGAGGTGCAGCAGCGCCACCCCTCCGGCGTTGTGCCCCACTGGCGCGGCGAGATCGGCCTCAACACCGACGTCTTTCAGCTCGCCCACCTCATCTTCGCCCGCACCGAGCGCATCGAGGTTGGCGCCGCGGTGATGAACCTCCTCTGCAATGGCGGCCCCGTCGCCCGCGCCGAGCAGACCGCCGCCTTCGCCACCCTGCACGGCCTCAACCCGGCCGAGCGCCGCCGCCTGCGCCTGGGCTTCTCGGCCGGCCGCTTCGAGTTCATGAACCGGGCCTACGGCATCCTCCCGCGAGACCCCCTCGAAGCGGCGGCCTGGCCGGTGGTGAAGGGCCAGCACTTCGCCGAGGCCGTCGAGATCTTCCTGCGCCTGCTGCGCGGCGAGGCCCTGGCCGGCGCCGACACCGCCCCGCGCACCCTGCACCGCGGCCAGTTCCGCAGCGAAGCGGAGTGGGCGGCGGTTCAGGCCGCGGCCGCCGAGATGGGGCTGCCCACCGAGCAGATCCCCCTGCGCCGCCGCTACGAATTCGAGGTGCTGCGCGTGGTGCCCCAGGGCTGGCGCCGCGAGCTGGTCGACCTCATCCTCGGCAGCCACGAGCCGGCGCTCCAGGACTTCGCCAACAGCATCCTCCCCGTGAAGGTCTTCAACCTGTCGATCACCCGCCCGGCCGTGATTGAGGAGACCCACGCCCGGATGCGCCAGCGCTACCACCCAGACGGCGGCCCCTGGCAGCGCGCCTTCATGCCGCGCACCGTGATGGTCTTCTTGAACCAGCAGCCCGGGCTCAGCGCCGCCGAGCGCAACGCCGCCGCCCGCGCCGAGGCCGAGGCCGCGCTGGGGGCCTACTGGACGGCGCTGGAGGGCACGCTGGACCCCCGCAAGGTGGCCGACGCCACCGACAACGCGGTGATCGGCGACGCCGACGCGGTCGCCGCCCAGATCGTCAGCCGCTTCCACCCCGATGATGCGCTCATGTTGTGGTTCGACTTCTTCAACCACGACTGCGACCGCGTGATCGCCAACATCGAGGCCTTCATGACCGAGGTTCGCCCTCGGGTCGAGGCCCTGCTCGCCCTGCGGAGCGCCCCATGAGCGTGAAGATGGAGACGGTGCCGACGCCGGCGGCGAAGATCTACCCCGACAGCCCGCTGGGCTCGACCGAAGCGGGCATCCCCACCGGCCGGGATGTGCCCTGGGAGCCGCTGGTGGACTACCGCCGGGCCGGCGTCAGCGAGACCACCATCCACGGCGCCATCGCCTGGGCCCACGGCGGGCAGATCATCCACCAGTTCGGCGGAAACGTGCTCTGCTACGGCCGCAGCATGATGAAGCCCCTGATGATCAAGGGCGTGGCCGACGTGCTCGGGCCGGTCACCGACGACCGCCAGAAGGCCATCTCGGTGGCCAGCCACAACGGCACCCCCGAGCACATCGAGGCCGCCCAGTCCCTGCTCTCCGAAGAGGAGTGGGGCATGATGCAGACCCCGCTCGACGTGCCCCTGGTGCAGTTCGGCCGTCAGGTGCGCCGGCCGCGGCGCTGGTACCACTGCTGCTCGGGCGAGCACGCCGCCATCCTGCGCGCCTGTCGGCTCAAGGGCTGGTCGCGGGCCGGCTACATGCTGCCCCAGCACCCCTTCTTCGTGCGCTACCTCGAGGTCCTCCGCCAGGATCTCGGCGCCGACTGGCAGCCCGTGCGGGTCGCCCGCGATGGCTGCGGCCTGCCGACCTGCTCCAACACCGTCTCCGAGCTGGCCCGCCTTTTCAGCGGCCTCGCCCGGGATCGCGACCAGGACTGGATCTGGGGGGCCATGACCCGCCATCCCGACCTCGTTGGCGGCTTCAACCGGCTGGACTCCAGCGCGATGAAGGCTGGCGGCGGCCGGGTGCTGGCCAAGGAGGGCGCCGACGGCCTGCTTGGCCTCGCCGTGGTGCACCCCGACTTTCCGCAGGGGCTCGGCATCGTCATCAAGATCGCCCACGGCTGGAACCCGCAGGCCACCTGGTACATCGCCCGCGCCGTCCTCGGCGTGCTGGGCATCGAGCTGCGCAACCCCTACTCTTTGCACCGGCAGAAGGCCTTCCTGGTGCCCGGCGTCGTTCCCGCAGATCGTTTGCACTTGCTCGAACAGATCCCAACCTGGGAAGATTGGGATCCCGATCGGGAGCGGTACCTCTACGACTGGCGCAGCTACGCCCTGGCCCAGGAAAGACCGCCTGGATCTTGAATTGCGGTGATCCGGGTCAGGGGGCTTCGCATCCGGTATAATGGGAACGTCTGCGGCGGCTCCGTCCGTCTTCAGGCGCCCCCTCACTGCAATTTGGATGTCCATGTTCGTTCTCCTTTTTGCCATGAACATCCCCGAGACGCGCGATCCGGCCACCATTCTCACCCTTCCGGGCCCGGGCACGACGCTCCCCGCCTTGGAGCCGGCCCGCTTTCCGGGGCTGCCCCCGGGGGCCGAGGTGATGATGGAGCTGCCCGGCGATGGGGGCAGCGTACTGGTCGGGCGCCTCTGCGATGGAGTGGCCTGTGAGGGCTTTGCGACGGTGCGGCAAAACGGAACCCTCCGCAAGCTCAAGACCCTGCCCAAGTCCAAGAACGGCTGGCGTGAGGGCGGGGTGATGCCGTACTTTGGCGAGCTGCGCGACGTGGATGGCGACGGCGTCCGCGAGCTGGTGGTGGCCTATACGGTGGTGGGGCCGCCGCGCGACGGCATTGGCCCCTATGTCAAGGACTGGGTGGCTGTGCTCAATGTGAGCGACTTCGAGCTCGGCCTCGTCGAGACCATCGGCGAGCATGGCGTGGAGAACGAGCCGGCCTGTGGCGCAAACCTCTACATCGTCGACTACGATGGCGACCAGCACAATGAGATCACCATCGAGCGCCAGTGCGAAAACGAATTCATCAAAGATCTGGCTGAGCCCATTGAGCGCGCCGAGGCCGTGGTTTCGTTTGGCTGCGGCGCTGGCGTGCAAGCCATCGCCGAGCGCTACCCCAACAAGCCTGTCTACGCCGGCCTCAACACCAAC
>JBEIQK010000443.1:0-5459 GCA_040376505.1 Alphaproteobacteria bacterium
CGACACCCTCGCCTCCGCCGTGCTCGGCCTTGAGCTGACCGCCGCCGGAGGCCGGCTCCGCTTTCGCGCCGGCTCCGCCGAGCTCCCCGAGGTGCAGGAGCTCCTGGAGCGCGCCAACCGCTTGCTCGACCGCCAGGTCTCCCGCGCCGAGGCCGAGGGCGCCCGCGTTGAGGAGGCCGAGCGCCGCGCCGCCGAGGCCGAGGCCCGCGCCGCCGCCGAGACGGAGGCCCGCATCGCCGCCGAGGCCCGCATCGCCGAGCTCACCGCCGCCCTCGCCGCCCTGCGCCGCCCCGCCGACTGAAGGCTGGTCAGAAGACAGCCACCCCTCGCCGGATTCTGGCCAGCCCGAGGCTCCAGCGGAGCGATACATCCAGGACATCGACGGCGCCGCAGCGCCGGGAGGCCCTGCCATGTTCCCCCGACTGCGCGCGCTGCTCCTGGGCGCCGCCCTGTCCTCCGGCCCCGCCTGGGCCGAGGCCCCGCAGCTCGATCTCGCCGTGCGCACCGACGTTCCCGTACTGGTTGGCGCCAGTCTCACCCTGGAGACCCCCAGCCGGGTCCGCGCCCGACTGACCGGCGGCTGGATGCCCGGCCCCTATGTCGACCTCACCAACGCCGCGATGACCGGCTTCGACGTCTACAGCGACACCGTCGCCGAGATCATCGATCGGGCCCTCAACCGCTCGGCCGTGATCCGTCTGGAAGGCGGCTACCGGCCGCTCCCCAAGCGGGGACTGACCTTCTCGGGCGGCTACCAACTGCTCACGCTGGGCGGCGACACGGCCGATCTCAGCGTCTTCGGCGAGGCCACCGACCGCGCTCTGCTGGAGCGCGCCCAGTCTCTCTCCGGCGACCTCGAGGTGGCCGTCAACAACCACATGCTCAGCGCCGAGGTCGGCTACGAGTGGCGGCTGCGAAAGCACATCGTCGTCGGCACCTCGCTCGGCTTCGCCGCCACCGTTCACACCGGCACCCGGGTCAGCCCCACCCGCGACCCCAACAGCGCCATCGAGGAGGAGTTCATGGCGGCCGCCACCGCGTCAACCGAGGATTACCTCACCTATGTCTTTGAAGAGTGGGTCCACCTGCCGATGGTCGGCCTGAGCGTGGGCTACCGTTTTCCGCGGAGGACACCCTGATGCCCGCACGCCGACGCTGTCTCCTCCTTCCCATCCTGCTCTTCGCCTGCGACTACCCCGAGCCCGCCGCCTTCGCCGAGGAGTTCCCCGCCGCCATCTGCGACTGGACAGAGACCTGCGCCACCGGCGGCGACGGCCTGCCCGGCCCGCTGCAGGAGGCCACCGACTGCGAGGCCGAGGCCCTCGACTTTGTCGAGCAGGCCGAGGGAGACAGCCGCTGCACCTACGACGCCGGTCAGGCCCGCCAATGCCTCGACGCGCTGGCCGGCACCTGCGAGGAGCGCACCGCCATTTACTACGAGTGCAAGCGCGTCTACCGCGGCGACGACTGCCCCAAAGATCTGTCTACCCTTTTGTAGGGCGCCGCCGGGAGAGCAGCAGGCGGGCCATCCCAAAGCCACCCAGCCAGCCGAAGAGGTGCCCCTGCCAGGACACCCCAGCACCGGCCAGCAAGGGAAAGACCCCCATCATCAGCCCGCCATAGAGGAAGGTGGTGATCCCGGCCAGCAGCACCGACACAAAGCGCCGCTCGAAGAGGCCCCGACCCATCACAAAGCCAAGGAAGCCGTAGATCACCCCGCTGGCGCCAACATGAACAGATCCCGCCGCCCCAAAGAGCCAGGCCCCCAGGCCCGCCGACAGGGCCGAGCCGATCGAGACCAGCACCAGATCGCTGGTCCGCCGCTCACTGGCCAGGAAGGCCAAGGGCGCGCCCAGGGTGTTGGCGATCAGGTGGCCCCACCCGCCATGCAGCAAGGGCATGAAGAGGATCCCCACCAGCCCCCCCAGGGTCCGCGGCGCCACCCCATAGGCGTTGAGCGCCCCGTCGAAGATCAAGGCGTTGACGAGGTGAATGGCCCAGAGCCCCACCACGCTGCCGCCAACCAGGGCCACCCGCAGGCCCACCTCTCCCACCAGGGCCCTGGCTTCGCTCTTTACGACAGAGGACGACATGAACAGACCTCCAGGGCTTCAGGGCGTGGCGACGTCGAGGAGGCAGACGCTCGGGTGTGCCTCACCGCAAGGAGCCAAACCCGTCGAGAAGGAGATCACATCCCAGGTGGTACAGAACGCCTCGCCTGAGGGCCCGCCGGTCCACCAGTGCTCCACCACCGGCCAGGTGTAGAAGAAGTAGAAGGTGGAGTCGCTCCCTCGGGTGGGGCCCGCCAGCGCGCCCCCCTCTTCGAGGCAGTGCGCCTCGGCCTCTTCGGCGGTGCGCGGCCACCGACAGAAGAGGAAGGTGCGACCGTCCACACCCCGCCGCGTGCAGTCCTCGCAGGCCGGGTTGTCGTCGATCCAGCCGTCGGCGTCGTCGTCCACGCCATTGCAGTCCTCCACCGCACCCGGGTGGATGGAGGCGTCGGCGTCGTGCGGATCGGCGCAGACCGTGTAGCCATCGCCATCGACGTCGGCGCCCTCCCCGCGGGCGCAGGCCGCCCAACTCCGCAGGTACTCCCGGCGCGCTTCGAGGTAGCGGATCATCCGCTCTACCCCTTCGCCATGCTCGGTGTAGCCCCAGGAGCGGTGCGGGTCGGCCTCGATGTAGGGAGCCAGTACTTCAAGCTGCGCCTCCATCTCCGGCACCACCACCGCCGGATCAAGCGCGTCGGCCATCTCCTCCACCTGATCGATGAAGATCGGCGCGTAGAGCGGATCGTTCACCACCGCCTCAAAGAGGGGCTGGCCAAAGAGCCAGGAGCCATAGCCATCCAAGGGGTGGACATCGTAGTCCTGCACGTCGAAGGCGTCGTCGAGGTCCCAGGGCACGAACATCACGCCCTGATCGGGGTGCTCGTAGAGGTAGAAGTTGTGGGCGCAGCACCAGAAGCCATCGTCATCGCCAATCGCCACCTCGGCGGCCCAGGCGAGCGACCACTGCGCCGGATCGCCCAGGGCGCTGAGCACAGACAGATCGGTGGAGCGCAGCACCGTGGAGACCGCCGTCCCATCCGCGCCCTCCGCGTTGGAGACCGCCTCGGTTCCATATTTCCACAGCGTGCCGGTGGCGCCGGCGTCGCCGAAGTTGCGCTCGAGCCACTCGTGATCGAGGTACTCGATCAGCGCGTAGACGCCGTAGTACTCGCCGTTGATCGACAAGGCCGCGTGGCCCACGCAGGTGTCGGGCAGGCCGCCCTGGCGACGGATGGCGTTCCAGGCCACCTGATCGCGCAGCAAGGTGGGTTCGTACCAGGCGGCGTCAAAGGCGAGCTTGCGCATGCCGTGAAAGCGCCCGTCCGGGTCGTCCTCGTTGACGGAGACCACGAACTGCATCTTGTCGACAAACCAGCTGAAGGAGGGGTTGCCCTTGAGCCGAAGGTGGGCCGCCACCCGCTCTTCGCCATACACCAGGGTGATCGGATGGTAGTTCTTGCCGCCCCAGCCGTAGTCGGTTTGGATGCCCGCCCAGTCGGCCGCCGCGATCTCCACGTTGAATTCCTGCACCACCCCGGGCTCAAAGAGGGCGTCGCAGGTCTTCACCGGCGGGCGCGGCGCGTCGCCCAGGTCTTCGGGAGGAGCCGGCGTGGGCCCCGGCGGTGGGCCGGAGTCCTCGTCCGGCTTGCCGCTGTCTTCGTCGACGATGAGCGCGCTGTCGTCGGGCTTCTCAACAAGGCCCAGCCGGCCAGGCTGGGCGCAAGACAAGGCGAAGAGGAAGGCAGGTGCAGGGCGCATGCCCCAGCATCACACGCCGGATCCGCCCTTGGCACCCTCTTCTTGCAAGGGACGGGCCGGATCGGGGGTCTCGGCGTCGGAGTCGCGCTGCAAGAAGAAGTAGTGGAAGGCGAACATGCCGAGCCCCACGACGATGCCGGCGTCGGCCACGTTCCAGGTGGGCCACTCGGCCTGACCAAGGGGGCTCGCCCGCAGCCAGGAGGCGTAGGGCTCGGCCTCGGTGTAGACCCGCACAAAGTCGGTGACCGTGCGCTTGTCGACGCGGTCGATGGCGTTGCCGACGGCGCCGCTGCTGATGAGGCCCAGGGCCACCGTCTGAAAGCGCTCGTTGCTGGGCAGCTGCCACAACATCTGGCCCAGCACCACCACCGCCACCACGGTGAAGACGGCGAAGACGTACATGGCCCCATCGGTTCCCGCGCCGATGCCGAAGGCGGCGCCAGGGTTCTCGGCGTGGATGAAGCTCAAAAAGCCGTCGATGATGTGCACCTCGTCTTTGTAGAGGCGCAGGTTTCGTTGAACCCAGATCTTGCTCGCCTGATCGGCGATCAGGAAGGCCGTCATCACGACGCCGAAGATCACATACTTGGCGGTGCTGTGCTGGGGCACCGCGGCGCTCGACGGCTGCGGGGTGGGCGAGGTGGGCGGTGCGGTGCTCACGCGGGCTCCAAGGGCCTGGGGTCAACCCAGGTAGCAGCGGGCAGGGATGGGGGCAAATGAGGCCCCTGGCGACACGCCGAAGCGTGTTAGCCTTCCGCCCCTACGGAGATGGCCATGCTGGGCGAAACCGAATCCCCCCTGTGTAACGAAGCCGAGAACGAGGCTGACGAGATCGCGCGCGAGTCCATGCCGGTGGACGCGCTCTTCGTCGGGGGTGGGCCGGCCTGCCTGGCTGGCGCCATCCACCTGATGAACCTCATCGCAAAGCACAACGAGACCGCCGGTGAGGGCGAGCAGCTCGCCGATCTCACCATCGCGTTGATGGAGAAGGGCTCCGAGATCGGCTCCCACGCCATCTCGGGCGCCGTCATGGACCCGAAGGCCCTGGACGAGCTGATCCCCGACTGGCGCACCCGCGGCGACTTCCCGGTGGAGCGCTGGGTCGAGCACGAAGAGATGGTCTTCTTCACGCCCACCCAGGCGCTCAAGGGCCCGATGATGCCCCCCGGCCTCGCCGATCACGGCCTGCCGATCATCTCGATCGCCCGCCTGCAGAAGTGGCTGGCCGGCATCGCCGAAGAGAAGGGCGTCATGCTCTTCCCGGGCTTCGCGGGCGTGAAGCTCCTCAAGAACGAAGACGGCAGCGTGCGCGGCGTGCGCTGCGGCGACAAGGGGGTCGACCACCACGGCCACCCCACCGACGCCTTCGAGGCCGGCTACGACCTGGAGAGCCCGGTCACCATCCTCGGCGAGGGCCCCCGCGGCCACCTCACCCGGATGCTGATGAACGACTTTGCGCTGGCCAAGGACAGCCAGCCGATGGCCTACGAGATCGGCGTGAAGGAGGTCATCGAGCTGCCCCCCGGCACGGTCAAGCGCGGTGAGGTCATGCTCACCATGGGCTTCCCCCTCGACTTCGAGACCTTTGGCGGCGCCTTCCTCTACACGATGGACGGTGACAAGGTCTGTATCGGTCTGCTGGTGGGCCTC
>JBEIQK010000061.1:0-15288 GCA_040376505.1 Alphaproteobacteria bacterium
CAGGCGTCGCGCTCGCTCGCCGGGGCCACCACCTGCCCCCAGACCTGGGCCGCCACCTGGCGGGCCACCATCGCCTTCATCGCGTTGCTGGGGTCATCGCCAAGCCGACTGACCGCACCGTTCACCACCGCCGTCGCCAGCTTCTGAAAGCTGACCATGCCGGCGCTGGCCTGCTCGTGGGCGACCGAGAAGGCCTCCTGCGGCGTGCGGCCGCGCGACTGATACACGTCGATCTCTTCGGCCGAGGGGATCGGCAAGAAGCGCCGCAAGAAGACCAGCACCCGCCGCACCTCGGGGGCAAGGCCGGCCAGCTCGTTGCTGGCATTGGCGAAGACATGCACCCGCACGCCGGGCAAGCCAGCAGCCGGCACGTCGACCTGCGTCTTCCAGCGCCCCACCGCGAGGCTCGGCCGCCGGACGCCGCGGGCCTCGCTGCGGGTGATCATCCAGCCGCCTTCGTCCATCCGTTCATCAGTGGTCTGACCCGTCAGGGCCAGATCAAGTCGCCGCGGCGGCAGAGAGACCTTGGCGGTGAAGTCCCAGGCGGTGCCCCCCAGGGTGGGCAGCAGTTCGGGCACCAGGGTGCGCTGGCCGGTGGTGCTGCCCAGGTTGGCGCTGACCTCGCCGGTCGCTCCCCCCTTGACAGAGGCCCAGTTGGAGAAGGGCCAGCGGGCGCGCCAGTCGACGAGCAGCTCCACCTCTTCGCCGTAGCGCAGGGGCCGGGCCAGCACGACCAGGATCTCCTGGCGGCGCTCCATCCGACGATTGAGCAGCTCAATGGTGCCGACCGAGGGTTCGGCCAGCTTCTGGCTGGCGAGGCTGCCGCCCGAGGCGTCGGTGGGCGCCGCCACCCCCGAGGGGCCCGACATGCCGCCCGCACCGCCGCTGGAGCCGGTGGAGCCGCCGCTGGACAGGTTGCGCATCGCGTCGGCCGCGGCGCCGGGATCGTAGCGGTCGTCGATCGAGCGCGGCAGGCCGCCATCGAGCTCCAGCCAGCCCACCGGGGTGCCATCGGGCATCGCCACGCGATCAAGGGCGAAGGTGCGATCCAGGGCCTCGTGGCGGGGCAGGCGCATGATGACGTGCCGCACGCCTTCTTCGCGGGCCCGCAGCACCAGCTTGCTCTTCACCACCGCACCCAGCTCATTGAGGTTGCGCTCGGCCGACAGCTCGACGTCGACGTGGGCGCGCACCGACTCGATGCGGGTCTGGGCCTGTGAGGGCGCGCCGGGCGCGTCGGCCAGGAAGGCCTCGCCGCTGAACTGGCTCAGGTGGCGGACGCCGGCCGGATCGGTGCCGTGGGCGAAGGCGGTGGCGCGCAGCCCCGTGTCGCGGTGGTCGGTGCCGTCGCGGTAGCACGTGAGCCAGCGGTCGTAGCCCTTGGCGCCGAGCGTGCCGCCGTCGCCCGAGGCGACATGAAAGCGCGTGTCGGTGCGGTAGTCGGCGATGAGGCGGATCTTGTCGCCCGGCGTGCCCAGCTCTTCGTTGACCATGCGGTCAAAGCGCAGCATCTCGACGGGGTCCAAGCCGCTGCGCAGCAGCTCGTCGCGCCGCTCGGCCAGCAGCTCCCGGGCGATGGCCCGCGCCTTGAGCTCGCCCCGGTCCGAAGTGACCACCATCTCGGCGTCGATGCCCTCTTCGGTCGCCCGCTCGACCATGCCGCCGCCGACCGGGTCGAGCCCCTTGAGCAGGACGTCGATCACCGGGTCGGCGCTGAAGACCACCGCCCGGCTAAGCGGGGTGGTGAAGGGGGTCTTCTGGTGGGCGATCGGTGCCATCTCTGGCTTCTTCGCGGCGCCCTTGAGCACCATGTGATTGGCGAAGGTCCAGGCGCTGGCCCGCTCCGGGAAGCGCAAGGCCACCTCGCCCTCGCCGACAAAGACCACGCCCACCTTGCGCTCGGGCACGCCGCCCTTGCCCCCCGACAGGATGGGAATGAGGATGCCCTTGCGCATCGTGCTGGAGCAGACCCCGTCGTTGAGCACGGTGTCTTCGGCCCAATAGGAGACGCTGGACAGACGGAGCTGACCCGCCCCCTCCCAGCGGGTCTTGAGCGCGAGGAGGTCGTCCGAGCCGAGCGGCTGCGGCCCCAGCCGGCCGTAGTCCACCTCCGGCTGGTCTGCGGCGAGCCGGGCGTCGGGGTCGATCTCGGTGTTGGGCGGCGGCTCCGCGGCGAAGACGGTGGCGGCGACAACCAGGGCAAAGAGCGGGGACCAACGACGCATCCAGAATCCTTCGGGGAGAGCGGAGCCCCCCCTATCGCAGCCGCAGTGCGCGCCCGCAAGGCAGGTGTCAAGCGCGGCGGGTTATCTCCGCCCCAACCCCGCCAAGGAGCCTGTGTGAGCCTGCCTGAATCTGGACTCTACCTGGGAATGGGCGACTCTTCGCTCGGCCCCCTCACCCGCGCCGAGCTGGCCGCGCGCGTCCAGGAGGGCCTCCCCGCCGAGGCCTTGCTCTGGTTCGACGGCCAGGAGGGCTGGACCCGCCTCACCGAACACCCGGCCTACGCCAGCCTGCAAACCCCCGGCACGACGGCGCTGGCGCCGAAGAGCCCCCCCAGCGATGACGAGCAGGACCGCCTCTTCGGCCGCCTCGTCAAGCAGAGCTGGCAGTACTACCGCCTGCACGAGTCCACCACCCTGATGGACGATGTCTTTGTGGGCGCCCTCATCACCGCGGTGCTGGACTTCGATCACGTGCTGATCGACCTCACCAGCGATGGCAGCAACCACTTCTTGCGCTTTGAGCGCCTCGCCGACAAGTCGCGCTGCTTCTTCCAGATCCGCCACCTCACCCAGACCCTGGCCAGCGCCCGGGTGGAGGGAAACCGCGTGGGCGTGATCGTCGGCTACTCCGAGCGCACCAATGACATCAGCCGCCTCTGGGGCACGCTCAAGCAGGAATTCCGCAGCGGCGTGCTGGCCAGCCCCGAGCCCGGCACCATCACCTTCGACGCCGACATGAACACCGGCTACGTCTCTGTTCAGATCGACCTCTTCCTCAAGATTGAGGACTATGTCGACTCCAGCCTGCGCATCAACCCCGCGGCCCTCACCCGCGACGTCTCCGCAACCCTGAACGCGCTCCGCAAGTACCTCGCCGGGCGCTCCCGGAGCCGCTCATGATCTCGATCCTCAGCAACTTTGCCCACAAGTCCGAGATGCGCGAGAGCCAGGACGAGATGCTCGTCGGGGAGATCGTGCGGGCGATGGCGCGCCAGGGGGCCGTCACCACCCAGTTCATGGCCAACAATGACTTTCAGCGGGTGCGCTTTCGCATGTTGGGCGACCCCACCCTGGCCAATGTCTACATCACGCTCAACCGCATCACCGGCTCTTCGGCGCTGGGTTCGATGGTCTTCGGCTCCAAGGCCACCCTGGCGATCACCGCCGAGATCAAGAACTACATCTCCGACCCCGACGATCTCATCGCGATGTTCCAGACCGACCTCGCGAACCTGTTCAAGATGCCCGTGTTGGGCGGCATCCGCCTCAACCACGAGCTGAACAGCGTGCTGGCCCACACCAGCACGGTCATCGAGATCGGCGACTATGTCGGCAAGGGGGAGAAGGGCGCCCAGGCCCTGGTGGCCCTGCTCGACAGCCACATCGACAAGCTGCGCGACCGCCTCGTCAAGTTCAAGCGCCCCGACGTCGGCTGAGCAAGGCCAGGGCGGCGAGCAGCGCCAGGCCCGCACCGGGCCCGCCGGTGTGGCTGGCGCAGCCCCCCTTGCCGCCGCCGCCGGTAGACTCGTCGACCCGGCCGTCGCAGTCATCGTCCAGGCCATTTCCGCCCCGCTCGGCCACCTCGGGAGAGACGGCCGGATCAGCGTCGTCGCAGTCCGCACCGAGGCCGACCCCGTCGCCATCGGCGTCGTCGTCATTGCCATCACAGTCGGTGTCCACTCCGTCATACCAGACGTCGGTGGCCCCGGGCCCGATGGCGGGGTCGGTGTCGACACAGTCCGGGCCGCCGGCCTCCTGGGCGACGGCGCCATCGCCGTCCACATCGTTCAGGTCGCCGCCGACGCAGTCGTTGTCGACGCCGTCATAGGCGATCTCCTCGGCCCCGGGGTAAGCGCTGCTGGCGCGGTCATCACAGTCCTCGCCGCCCCAGTCGGCGTTCATCACGCCGTCGCCGTCGCCATCGAGGGCCAGCACCGCCGCCTCGATGTCGGGCAAGGGCCCGATGGGCGGCCCGCTGCCCTGGGGAAGGCCCGTGGCCACGAGCAGCTCGCGCAGGAGCAAGGGGTCCATCGGCGCGCCGGTGAGGGCGAGGTGCTGCGCCTGCACCAGGGCCGCCGCCGCCGCCACCATCGGCGTGGCCCCCGAGGTGCCGCCAAAGCCGGCGGTGTAGGTCTGTTCATTCCCACCGTCGGCAATTCCGGCGTCGCCATAGCCGGTGGTGAAGACCGAGGAGCCCCAGCCCTGGAGATTCACCCGCGAGCCGTGGGTGGAGAAGGACTGGGCGTCGTGCAGGGTGTCCGGCGTGCCGGCCCCCACGATGATCGCCCCCGAGTCACCCCAGGTCATGTAGTTGCTGGCGTACCAGCCCGCGTCGAGGTCCTGGGCGCCATTGCCGGCCGCGCCCACCACCACCACGCCGGCTGCCGTGGCGGTCTGTACGATCAAAAACACATTGGGGTCGAGCTCGGCGGGGCCGTAGTTGCCGCCTGAATAGCCGGCCACCTGCATCTCCAGCAGCACCACGTCGCCGGGCAGGCTCTCTGTCACCGCCGCCAGGATGGCGTCGGGCCGCCGCCAGAGGCCGCCTTCGAGGAACTCTGGATACAGACCCACCTCGACGTCGGGGGCGAGGCCGTCTACGCCATAGCCATTGTGTACGCCCACCACCTCACCCAGGACGGCGGTGCCGTGGTGATCATAGCCATAGGCCGCCACGTCGGGGGAGATGACGACGCCGGCCTCGACCGTCATCGGCTTGTCGACGAGGTCCTCGTGGGCGGTGATCCATCCGTACTCACAGTCCGACAGGCGCACCCCCGCGCCTCGCAGCCCCATCGCGTGAACCCGCTCGGCGTTGACGCCGGGATCGGGGCCCAGGTAGCCCTGGCTGGCCGTGAAGTCGGGGGTGGCCGGCGCCACGTCGGTGGGCGGCGGCGCCATGCGGTGGAGGGTGGCGTACTCCACGCCGGGCAGCGACTGAAGGGCCTGGGCGAGCTCGACCGCCGCGGCGTCGGAGATCCCGATCACGGCGACGCGGATCAGCCCTTCGAGATCCGGGGCGGCCACGCCGCTTCGCGCCTCGGCGCGGGCGATCAGGGCGGCCAGGGCGGCCGGATCGGCCACCCGAATCCCCTCGGCGCGCAGCCCCTGGGCCGAGATCAGGGCCTGGGCCGCGGCGACAGGCCCCGGGCCCCGCAGGCGACCGTCGGGGCCCACCCGCACCCGCAGCGCGTCGTCGAACTTGAGACCCAGCACCAGCGGCGCTGCCGGCGCGCCCTGGGCGGCCGCAGGCAGCTCGACGGCGATGGGAGGCAGGGGGCTGCGCGGGGCCAGCGCCAGGGCGGTGGAGAGGATCACAGGCAGCATGCAGGGCTCCGGGTGCGCAGGCCCATCCTGCCCCCATCCCGTCGGCGACGTCAACCCAGAGGCGCCAGACGGGCTCGTCTGCGGTACACTCGGCGCCATGTGGCCCCTCCTCCTCGCCCTCGCCGCCCCCGCCCAGGCCACCGACACCTGGACCACGCCTCACACCGGCATTGAGCTGCTGCACCGCAAGACCAGCGACCCCATCGAGCTTTGGGCGACCCGGGTCGATCTGTCGCTGCCCAACATCGCCCTGCACGCCAGCGCCAACCGCAGCGGCGTCGAGCGCAAGGTCAACACCAAGACCTTCGCCGCCAACGTCGGCGCCACCCTGGCGATCAACGGCGACTGGTCGGATGGCAGCACCCCGGTGGGACTGGCGATCTCCGAGGGCGACAAGTGGCACAATCACATCCCCGACGATGACCTCGGCGGCACCTGGGGCTTCATCGGCTGCACGATTGGAAAACAGTGCACCATGAGCGTCGAGCAGCCCCTCGACGTGGCCTGGTGGTTCTCCAATCCGGTCATCGCACCCTACCGCTACTACCACGCGATCGGCGCCAACGGCATCCAGATGCTGCGGGCCGGCGAGAAGCGCTCGGGCTGCTACGACAGCAGCGACAATCCCCGCTCCGCCGCCTGTATGGAGGCCGACGGCATCCACATGTGGCTGATCGTAGTCGACGGCCGCAGCAGCGCCTCGGACGGCATGACCTGCAACGAGGTGCGCGATCTGATGCTGGAATTCGGCTGCTACGATGGGGTCATGCTGGACGGCGGCGGCTCTTCGACGATGGTGCTCGATGGCGCGGTGCTCAACGACCCCTCCGACGGCTCGCTGCGCACCGTCTCCAACCACCTCGCCGTGATCGTCCATGACAGCATCGACGCCGCCTGCGTCAAGCCCAATGGGCGCTGGTGCAGCGGCAGCGTGATCTCCACCTGCCAGGGTGGACAGTTCGACGGCAGCGGCGACTGCGCGGCCTATGGCGCCACCTGCCAGGAGGATGGCGACTGGGCCTTCTGTGTCGACGCCCGCTGCCCGGCCGGGGACGGCATGGGCCTCGCCTGCCTCGACGGCACCCGCTTCGCATCCTGCACGGATGGACAGTACGGAGAGGGGGACTGCGCGGCCTTCGGCCTCACCTGCGGCACCGACGCCGGGGGCGCGGCCTGCCAGGACCCGCGCTGCCTCGCGGGGCCCCACTCCAGCTTCTGCGCCAGCGGAGCCACCCTCGGCGCTTGCACCGATGGCGCCTATGCCGAGAGCGCCTGCGCCACCGGCAGCACCTGCGCCACCGACGCCGCGGGGGCCTTCTGCGCCGACGACCGCTGCGCCGGGCTGGAGGGCGGCGTCTGTTCGGGCGAAGTACTACAGACCTGCGAGCGCGGCACGGTGGTGGAGACCGACTGCGCCGCCGCCGGCCTCACCTGCGCCGACGGTGCGGGCTGCCTGCCCCCGGAGAGCCTGATCGACGAGGGCGGCGGCAGCGCCTGGAACCGCCCCGAGGCCGGCAACCCGCCCGGCAAGATGCGCCCCTTCGACGCGATCGGCGCGGCGGGCTGTGCCACCGCTCCGGGCCTCGGCGGAGTCGGCCTGCTCGGCCTCCTCGCGGCCCTGACACGGCGGCGACGGGCGTAGGGGCAGCCCCAGGCCCGCTAACGCGCACCGCCGTCTCGGACTGGATCCGAGTGCCCTCGTCGCTGAGGGTGTCGGTGTAGGTGCCGGTTGGATCAGCGTTGTGGGTGAAGCTACAATGCACACAGGGGCGAGGGGTCGGTGGACAGCCCGTGGGCCTCCCGAACCTCGGCCAGCTCCTTCTTCCAGAAGCAGAGCTCTTCGGCCCGCAGCAGGTAGCCGAAGTCGTAGAGGGTGGGGTTCTCCCAACTTGCGCTCACCAGCCGCTCGCCATGGGGATCGTGCAGGTCGGCGTGGCGCCGGGCCACCACCTCGGCGGCGGCGGACAGCGCCGCCTCGGCGCGGGAAAGATCGTCGGTGGGGGCCTCGGATAGGGCGGCCGAGACGACCGCGTTGGCGAACTCGGCGCGCAGCGCGGTCACCCACAGGCCGTCGATCACCTCGCGGAGGTAGCGCTGATCGGCACCCCCGACCAGCGACTCCGCACCCAAGGCCGCCTCGGTCAGGGCGAGGCTGAGCGCGGCCAGGGGCTCGGCGATGGTGCTGCGCCGGTCGGCCTTGTCGGCCTCGCTGAGCACGACGAGCTCGGCCGGCGTCTCCCGATCGGGCTGGGCCACGACCCCGGTTGCGAAGCCGACGTCCATGATGGCGTCGCGGCCGGCCATCCAGGGGGTCAGGCGCTGATCGATGAAGGCGGCGCGCTCGATCTCGGCGACCTGGGCGATGAGGGCGCCCAAGGCGGCGCCCTGCTTGTGCAGCGGGGAGAAGATCCACTCCAGGCGGTCGGCGTAGCCGGCGCCATAGCGGTCGGAGAGGGCGAAGGACATCACGTCGTTCTGCCAGTAGCCCCACTCCCAGCCCGAAGAAAACAGATTGTGCTCGGGCAGGGGCTGGCCGGCGGCGGCGGCCACCCCGGCGATGTCGCGGTCGCGGGCCCAAAGGTAGATGGGCAGGTAGAGCGGCACATTGACGTCAAAGGCCACCCAGTAGGCCGACTCGGGGTGGTAGCCCACCGGCAAGCCCGCCGCCATCCGGTCGAGCAGGAGCTGGCGGTGCTCGGAGAAGTCCTCGTGGTTGTAGGCGCCGCCGGCGTCATCGAAGAGGGTGTAGTACATGACCGTGTGCACGAGCGGCACGATGGCCGGGTCGGCGTACTGGGCAAGGAAGTAGTAGGGGATCTCCTCGCCCTGGTAGCTCACCCGCAGCTCGTCACCGACATGAACGGTGGAGGTCATCTCCACGTCGGGGCGCAGCGACTGGGCCACGGCGGCGGTGCGGTTGAGCACGCCCAGGAAGGTCTCGGGATCTTCGCCAAAGAACTCGCCAAAGCTGAGGTTCAGGCGGTGGAAGCCAGCCCCGGTGAGGGCCGGGGCGAGGCGCTCGGTCAGGGCCGCCTCCTGCTCGGCCTCGGTGCCGACCGCGTCGAGCAGATCAAAGGCCTCTTGCAGGTTGCCGCTGCCAAAGAGCTGCACGCCCAGCCCCAGGCGCAGTCCGCGCAGCTCGGCCTCCTCGACCAGGGCGGCGCTGTGGGCCACCCAGGCGTCTTGCCGGGCGCCGGGTGACTGAACATCGTCGAGGCCCGGGTACTGAACATCGGTCAGCCGGTTCTGCACCGACCAGTGCAGGATCTGCGCGGCCCGATCGGCGGAGTCCTCCTCGGTGAGCCAGAAGGCGTCGAGGCCTTCGATGGGGTGCAGGGTGTGCATGTGCAGGGCGCGGCGGGCGATCTCGGGCGTGTGGCGCTGGCCCAGGGGCACCGCCAGGGCGGGCTTGTCGGGCAGGGTCTCGGGCACAAAGGGGTCGAAGGGGTGCAAGAAGCGCAGGCCGTAGCCTTCGAGCAAGGCGGTGAGGCCGTACTGCAGGCCGAGGGGCGCGTCGCCCTCGATGCGATAGCCGCCCTCGGCCGCCTGAATCGTGTAGCATCCGCCACAGTCGGCGACTGGATCAAGCGCCACGTTGATCTGGCCGCTGGCGTCGGCGAGGGCGCCCGCCGGGTCGCCTGTCTCCTCCACGACCAACTCCAGCGGGCTCAGCGCGGCGTAGCGCTCGAAGACCGCGGCCTGGGAGGACGGCGCAAAGAGCTGGACCGTCGCTCCTTCTTTGTTGCGGCAGCCGAGGAGCATGACCAGGATCAGGGAACGCGCCATCCGAGCCTCCAGGGGCCCCGCCTATCCGCCCGGCGCCGCGCGGACAGGGGCTGGCCCTCGGAGGCGCCCAACGGTAGGCAACACCCGATGAATTCGCGGCACACCCAACGGTGGTCGGGCGAAGGCGCCCGATCCCTGCTCGCCTCGGGGCCCCTCTGGGCGGAGGAGCCCACCCCGCCGGAGTTGGGCGGGCGCTACCAGCTCGGGCACCGGCTGGGCCAGGGGGCCTTTGGCGCCGTCTGGGCCGCCGTCGACGCCTGCACCGGCGCCCCTGTCGCGATCAAGCGGGTGCCCCTGCCCGACGCCGAGGCCCGCCGCCGGGTGCGGCGTGAGGTCGCCGCGCTGCGCGCCCTGCAGATCCCCGGCGTGGTGCGCCTCTTCGACGAGGGCGAGGACGATCAGGGCGCCTGGATCGCCATGGAGCGGGTGGACGGCGCGCCCTTCCCTGGCGCTGGCGACTGGCGGCTGGCCGCCCAGGCCCTGGTGCGGACCCTGTGGTGGGTCCACCGCGTCGGCCTGCTGCACCGCGACCTCAAGCCCGATAATGTGCTGGTCACCGCGGCCGGACAGGTGGTGGTGCTCGACTTTGGCGTGGTGGAGGGCATTGAGCTCGGCCGCCCCGCCCGCGGCGGCGCCGGCAGCCCCTTGTGGATGTCTCCCGAGCAGCTCGACGCCGCGCCGATTGACGCCGCCTCGGATCTGTACGCGATCGGCGTGATGATCTACGAGGCCCTCGCCGGCCGCCCGCCCTGGCTGGCCCACGATCTGGCCCAGCTCCGCGCCGAGAAGATGCAGCCCGTCGGTCTCCCCGCCGAGACGCCCCCGGCGCTGCGGCCCCTGTTGGGCGCCCTGCTCGATCCCGACCCGCGGGCCCGCCCTTCCGCCCGCGCGCTGCTGGCTGCCCTCGATGAAGACGCGCCGGCGCCCATTCCCAGCGGCCCCGACCGCTTCTGCGGCCCCCAGCGCCTCCTCCGCCTGCCGGCCCGGGCCGAGGCGGCGCTCCAGGCCCTGGCCGGCCCCGATCCCGAGGCCCAGGCCGCCGAGCTGGCCGACTGGCGGCGCCTCGGCCTCGTGGAGGCCCAGGCGGGCCGCCTGCGTCCCTGCCTCCCCCTCTTGAGCGCCCTGGAGCGCAGCCTGCCGGCCAGCCAGCGCGGCGGCGCCATCGCGCGGCTGTTGGTCGCGGGCGCCGATGAGGAGAGGATCCTCAGCGAGGGGCTCGCGATGGCCGAGGCCCACCTCGACGCCGGCGAGCCCGCCGCCGCGATCGCCACCCTCGAGGCCCTGCGCGCCTTCGCCCGCGATCCCGCCGCGCGGGCGGCCCTCTTTCGCCCCTGGGCGCAGGCCGCCCTCTCCACCGGCCACCCCAGCCACATCGAGCCCCTGCTCTTTGAGCTCGGCCGGGCCGAGGTCCTGGGCCGGGCGGGCCTGGAGCGCCTGCTGGGCGCCGCCCTCCGCCTCGCCCGCGGCGCCCCCCTCGACGAGGACGCACTCACGGAGCCCTTCTTGGAGGAGCCCGACCAAGGCCTGGAGGTCTGGCGAATGGCCCTGCGCTGCCGCGCCGCCGCCCGCGCTGGCCGCCTCGATGAGGCGCTGGAGGCGGCCCGGGCCTGGGCCACCGATCGCCCGGCCCGCGCCGCCGCCTGTTGGGGCTGGCAGGGAAACCGCCTCTACGCCCAGGAGCGCTACGCCGAGGCCGCCGAGGCCCACCGCCGGGCCGCTCTTGGCAAGGCCAGCCGCAGCGCCCGCCTCGCCTCGCGGCTCAATGAGGCCACCGCGCGCGCCGAGCTCGGCCTGCTCGATGAGGCCGAGGCCCTGGCCCGCGCCGCCGCCGCCGAGGCCGAGGCCCTCGATCACCTGGGCCATGGCCTGCGTGCGGCCCTCCTGCTGCGCACCATCGAGGCCCGCCGCGGGGTGGGCACCCCCTACGATCCCGATCTGCACGAGGTCGCAGCCAACCTGGGCGACCCGGCGCTGCGCGGCCCCTTGCTGACCGCCGAGGCCGCCCTGGCCTGGCGCGCTGGTCTGCCTGCCGCTGGCCTGGCCCGCGCGGCGGCCGAGGCCTTTCGGGCGGCGCGGAGCCCCCAGGGCGCCACCCTGCTCGACGCCTTCGCCGCGGCGCTGGACCGCGATCGGCCCCAGATGGAGGCGCTGCTGCCGGCCCTTTACGCGCTCCAGTCCCCCGGGATCGCCGTCCAGGCACTCCGTCTCGCCGCCACCCTGCTCGATCGACCCGCCCTGCGCCTGCGCCAGCAAGCGGTCTGGCGCGCCCTGCCCCCCGGGCCGCCCGATCAGGCCCTCGAGCTGCTGCTGCGCAGCGAGTGTGATACAAGCGCGCCGGCCCTGACAGGCTTCTGACATGGTACAAAAAATCGGACAGGCAACGGGGCGTCCAGTGTATGGCGCCTTGTTGATTGTCCACGTCGCCTTGGAGAATAGATGAACCGCCCCCTTCTGGCCACCCTCGCCCTGCTGTCGCTGGCCACCAGCGCGGGTTGCCACCGCCGCTACAAGAACGCCGCCCCAGAGCTCGGAAGCGTACAGCTCAACGTCAAGCTCGACGTGCAGCCCTCCATCGCGGGGACGGAGCTCAGCGATGTCAAGGTGCCCGAAGACAGCGCCGACGCCGTGGCCCTGGGCGCTGAGATCGCCACCGCCGCGCTGTCGATCAAGGTGGCGAAGATCCTCACCAAGGCGGTCGACCCGGCCGCGGTGGAAGCGGCCCTGACCAAGGGCGTGGTGGACAAAACCGCCCGCCGGCCGCCGCCCTACGCCGTCTCCGAGGCCAAGGGCAAGGGCGACCTGGAGGTGACCGTCACCGGCTACGGGGTCTCTGTTCAGGGCGGCAGCCCCTCGGTGTGGATCAGCACCCAGACCGCCATCTACGAGCGCGACGGCGACAAGGTCTACCGGGCCAGCGAGACCTGCTCCACCGACCTGCCCGGGCTGCTGCCGATGGCCCTGCCCGGCCGCGTGGGCGAGCTGCAGGCGATGGCCTCGTTGGCCGAGCTCAAGCCCAAAGAGATCGAGGCGGTGCTGGGGGCCCTGGCCGTGACCTGCGGCAAGAAGGTCGCCGCCGAGCTGGTCAAGCACGCCAACTAGGGCCGGGGCGGCCCCAGGGCGGCGAGCATGCGGGTGACCAGGGCGAGGTAGGGCCGGCGAAAGTCCGGGTCTTCGGCCCGGTTGCCGGTGACAAGGCGCAGCAGGTGGGGCATCTGAAAGGGGGCCACCAGCAGCGCCATCGCCGTGAACAGAATCAGCCGCGGGCAGATCGCCCGGTCGAAGATGCCGACATCCTGGAGCTGGCGCATCTCCTCGCTCACCACCGTGAAGTGTGCCCGCCGCGCCGCCTCGGCCACCACCGGTTGGGTGGGATCGTCGCTCAGCGCCTCCCACATCATCATGCGCGTCCAGGCGCGCTTGCTGGCGATGTGGTCGTAGGCGGCCTCCAGGTTGGAGCCCAGGTCCTGGGGGCTCGTCACGTTCATCGGCGGGCGATCGCTCAGGATCTCGGTGGCGACGGCTTCGAAGAGGCCATTCTTGTCGCCATAGTAGTGGTAGATGAGCTGCTTGTTGCAGCCTGCGCGCCGGGCGATGGCGTCCACCCGGGCGCCGGCGTAGCCGACGGCCGCAAACTCCTCGCACGCGGCGTCGCGAATGCGGGTGCGGCTGCTGTCAGGGGGGGACATCGGGGGCTCCGGTTGGGTGTCGGTCATCCGACGGCGGCGAGTTTGACACGGCTCGCCTATCAACTATCTGGTTGACCAAGCCTCCTCAACCAAGTAGTTGACCGCCATGTTCATCACCCTCCTCGCCCTCCTCGCCTGCTTCGGCGGAAAGTCCGACGCAGACGCCAAGAACGCCGCCATCGAGCCGATCGCCGTCAAGGCCGTGCCGGTGGAGGCGGCCCCCATGCCCCGCACCCTGGCCCTGGCCGGCACCCTGGTGGCCATCCACCAGGTGCAGCTCGCCGCCGATGCCAACGGGGTGGTGATCTCCACCCAGGTGGAGCGCGGCCAGCGCGTGAAGAAAGGCGAGGTGCTGATCACCGTCGACACCCGGGTGGCCAACCTCAGCGCCGCCGCGGGGGCGGCCCAGGCCCGCGCCCAGGAGGCCCAGCTCACCGCCGCCGTCGCCGAGTGCGAGCGCGCCGAGAAGCTCAAGGCCGAGGGGGTCATCTCCCAGGCCCAGTACGAGCGCGCCCGCGCCGCCTGCGACGCCCAGAAGGCCGCCCTCGACGCCGCCCGGGCCAGCGCCAGCCTCGCCAGCACCCAGGCCACCAAGACCTTCATCCGGGCGCCCTTCGACGGCATCGTCGGCGAGCGCCTCGTGGAGGTGGGCTCCTTCGTGGCGGCCCAGTCGCCGGTGGTCACGCTCTACGCCGATGGCCTGCCGCGGGTGCGCTTCACCGTCGGCGAGGCCAACGCCGCCAAGGTGAGCCCCGGCGCCGAGGTCCGCGTTCGCCTGTCGGGCGGCGCCGACGAATGGTTCACCGGCTCGGTGAAGACCGTCTCGGGCGCGGTGCGCGAGATGACCCGCGATGTGGTGGTCGAGGCCGAGTTGGAGCCCCTCTCGGGGCCGGCCCTGCCGGGCATGTCGGCCCAGGTTGAGCTGGTGATCGACAAGCCGATCACGCCGGTGGTGCCCACCTCGGCCCTGCGTTCGGTGGGGCCTGTGCGCCGGGTCTTCCTGGTGAAAGACAATGCCGCCTTCGAGGTGGTGGTGCGGGTCGGCGCCGAAGAGGGCGCCAACACCGCCATCCTCGAAGGGGTCGTCGCCGGAGATCAGGTGGTGGCCGAGCCGCCAGCGGCCCTGCGCGACGGCAGCCCGCTGGCCCTCAGCTCGGTGGGGGACTGACCCATGCAATGGCTCGCTGAGATCTGTGTACGAAGGCCGGTCTTCGCGACCGTGCTCACGCTGCTGATCACCGTGTTGGGCATCGTCGGCTACGCCAGCCTGGGCGTCGACAAGTTCCCCAATGTCGACTTTCCAGTAGTGACGATCACCACCATCCAACCCGGCGCGGCCCCCGAAGACATCGAGACCGAGATCTCCGACAAGATCGAGGCGGCGGTCAACACCATCGGCGACATCGACGAGCTGCGAAGCATCTCCACCGAGGGGGTTTCGCTCGTCATTGTTCAGTTCGCCCTCGAAAAAGACACCGACGTGGCCGCCCAGGATGTGCGCGACCGCATCGGCCGCATCACCCGCGACCTGCCGGCCGACATCGAGCCGCCGGTGGTGAGCAAGCTCGATCCGGGCGCCAGCCCGATCTTCTACGCGGTGCTCAAGGCCGAAGGCCGCAGCCTGCGGGAGATCACCGAGGTCGCCGACACGCAGGTGCGCGAGTCCCTCGAAGTGCTGCCGGGCGTGGGTGCGGCGAGCATCATCGGCGGCGAAAAGCGGGCCATCGAGATCATGCTCGACCCGGTGCGCATGGCCGCCTTGAAGGTCTCGGCCGGCGAGGTGGCCCGCGCGGTGGGCGCCCAGAACCTGACCGTGCCCGGCGGGCGCATCGACACCGGCAACAAGCAGCTCACCGTACGCGTTCACGGCAAGGTCTCCTCGCCCGACGAGGTGGCGCTGCTGCCGGTGCGCGCCATGGGTGACCGCACCGTTCGCGTCGGCGACGTGGCCACGGTGGTGGATGGCGTCGAAGAGAAGGTCAACAGCGCCATCTGGGACGGCGCGCCCTCGGTGCTGCTCAGCGTGCGCAAACAGAGCGGCACCAACACCATTGAGGTGGCCGACCGCATCATCGAGCGCATCGCCGAGCTGCAGGAGAAGCTGCCCGCCGGCTACACCTTAGAGACCCTGCGCGACGAGTCTGCCACCACCCGCACCGGCACACACAACGTGCAGGAGCACTTGATCGTCGGCTCCTTGCTGGCGGCAGGCGTGGTGCTGCTCTTCCTCGGCAACTTCCGCTCCACCTTGATCGCCGCCCTGG
>JBEIQK010000796.1:0-2956 GCA_040376505.1 Alphaproteobacteria bacterium
GAGGTTGCCCATGTGGACGAGCCAGTGGAAGGCGTTGAGTGAGTAGTCGCCGAACTGGATCTCCGGCAGCACCACCATGTCTTTGTGCAGGCCCGCACCGCAGGCGGTGCCGACGATCAGCGGCTCGTTGAGCGGCGCGTCGAAGATGAGCCCGGGATGCCGCTGCAGGAGGCCGGCGGTGGCCTGCATGACGCCGCCGAGCTTGGCTACGTCTTGCCCCCACATCGCCCCGCCCTTCTTGGAGAGGATGTGGTCGAGGGCGGCGCGGATGGCGCCGGCGTAGCTGATGTTGGTGGCGCCCTGGGTCTCGCCCTCGGTGACCTCGGGGAAAGGCGCGTAGATGAAGTCGTGCACCGAGGACTCTTCGGGCTCGGGCTCGGCCCGCACCTCTTCGAAGACCGAGCGCACCCACTCATCCTCCTGGCCCATCAGGCGGCCGAGGTCGTGGTGGGCGAAGAAGTCGTGGCCATGGCCGGGCACCCGGCGCAGGCCGTCGCCCGCTTCGAGCACGCCCTGGGCGGTCAGCGCCTCGCCGAAGGCGATGATCGGATCGGCCTGGTTGAGGTCAAAGGTGGTGACGGCGGCCGAGCTGTGGCCGTTGAAGCGCGGCAGGCTGTGCACATGCAAGAAGGCCGGCGCCTGCTGCTCTTTCACATACTGGGCACAGCGGAAGGTGGTCTCGTAGACGTCCCAGAAGTCGCGGCCATCGCAGGTGAAGTGCTTCACGCCAAAGCCGGCGGCGTAGGCAGCGAAGTCCTTGATGCCGCGGCCCACCTCGGCCTTGGTGGAGATGGCGATGCCGTTGTCGGTCACCATCACGATGGTGGGCAGCTTCCACACGCTCATGGCGTTCATGGCGTCGTGCAGGTCGCCCTCTGCCGAGGTGCCATCGCCGATGATGCCGATGGTGAGCGCATCGTGGACGCCCTTGAGCTTGTAGCCCAGGGCGTAGCCCGCCGCCTTGCCGAGCTGCATGCCCACCGGGCTCTGCACGGGCAGGATGCCCACCTCCTCGATGTCGAGGTGGTAGACCATCTGCCGCCCGCGGCTCATCACGTCGGTGCCCTTGCTGAACTGCTGACGCAGGACATCGCGGGTGAAGTGCGGCCGGCCGTTGAGCTCGCACCACATCGCGCACATGGCCCCAGAGCGGTAATGCGGGACGATGCCGAAGCGGCCAGGGCCGGTGACCTTGGAGAGGGCCAGGGCGGTGGCGGTGCCATGCACCTCTTCGCCGGGGCCCCAGATCGCGAACTTGACCTCGCCCCGGTTGACGAGGCGAACGATGTGCTCCTCGGTGGCGCGGGAGCGGCAGGCCACCCGGTAGGCGAGCCGCAGCTCATCGGGGGTCGGCGCCGGGGGCGCTGCGACGCCGTGGTGTTCGGGCTCCGGATTCACTGCCTGCTCCGCCGCTGCGCTCATGGGCCTACCTCTTTGCCGGCGCGCCCCATAACCAGCGACCGTCAGATCACCATGTCCTCTGTGTGGGCGAATTCCCGCCGCAGGCCAAAGGGAAGGAGGGAGGCCTCTCTTCCCAACACACCGACGGCGGGCAGGTCGCGGCCGGCCTCGGCCAGGGCCTCGGCGACCCGGGCCGTGAAGGGGCCAAACATCGCCCCATGCCCCGAGAAGCCCGCGAGGCGGATCAGGTTGGCCTGGTGCCCGTCGTAGCAGAGGAAGGGGTTGTGATCGGGGGTGGTGCCGTAGAAGCCCGAGGTGGTGGCGTGAACGCCGCCGAAGTCGCCGACGGGCGGCAGCCAGCCGGCCAGCTCGGCCCAGGCTTCGTAGGCCTTGCTCTCGGGGCCGGAGCGGTGATCGAAGGGCGGGTCGATGCGATCCTGATCCTCGTCGACGAAGTCGGGCTCGGGGCGGGCCTCGTGGGCCCAGCCGGCCATCAGGGTGTCTTCGTTCTCCGGGTGGCAGTAGGCGCCGCGCGGGCTCACCACCATCGGCATGCGACGCAGCGCCTCGCCGCTCATCGCGCCGGCCCGGGTGAAGAACCACAGGTAGCGCTTGACCGGATCGATGGGGAGCACGGTGGCGTCGAGCACGCCGGCGAGGCGGGGGCTCCAGGCATTGGTGGCGTCGACGAACAGATCGGCCTCAAACCAGGCGCCGCGGGCCTGCACCGCGGTGATCCGCCCCTGGGCGTGCCGGGCAGCCTCCACCGGCGCGTGCTGCACCAGGGTGACGCCGCGGGCGCGGGCCGAGGCGGCGGCCTCTCCGTAGACGATCTCGGGGCGGAGGAACCCGTCGGACGGGCACCAGGTGGCGCCGACGATCGCCTCACGGGAGACGTAGGGGAAGCGGCGGACCGTCTCGTCGGCGTCGAGGAGCTCCACCTCGGCGAGCCCTTGGCCGCGCTGCAGCGCCACCCGGGCGGCGGCCCGGGGCAGCTCGGCGGGATCATCCAGGAGGAAGAGGTAGCCATTCTCCACGATGGGAACGACCATCCCGCCGACCTCCTCGGGGAAGCGCCGGTACACATCGACCGAGTAGCGCATGCCCAGCACGGTCTCGGGGGTGGAGAATTGCTGGCGGATGCCCGCCGCCGTGCGCGAAGAGGAGCCGGCGCCGACATGGCGCGCCTCCAGCACCGTGACCTCCCAGCCCGCCCGGCGCAGGCGCACCGCGGTGAGGGTCCCCGTGATGCCCGCCCCGATGATCACCGCGCGACGATCCATGCGCTCCTCCTCCGCGCCGACGCGCCCGCGCCGGTGGCCGATCGTGCCCCGCTCCGACCCGCTCGGCAAGCAGGGCACGCGCGCCTCACCTTGGGTATGTGGGCCCGATGACCGCGCTGCCCGTGCGCATCACCCGCGTCCTGCTCGCCTATGCCCTCCTGGGGTGGTTTGCGGCGGCGCTGGTGCTCATGCGCGACACCACCGAGCCCTGGTACCTCGACCTCATCCACCCAGCCGCCCTACGCTGTGGCATCTGCGGCGTGGTGGTGGGC